>CALZOR010000046.1 GCA_945827785.1 uncultured Bacteroidales bacterium
AGTTCGGAGCTTATGGCGAAATCAACAAATCCTACACAGGACGCGACGTGGTCGGTTTTACGAAGGTGATTGCAAATCCTCTGAAAATCTACTACAGTGTAAACGGTGAGGATCAGATTAAAGACATTGAAAAATAATAAGTTATGTCGGAGAAAAAACTTAGGGTTGCCATTGCGGGAGCAACAGGATACACCGGGGGAGAACTTCTGCGTATCCTTCTGAACCATCCTTATGCAGAGGTTGTGGCAGCGACTACAACTTCTGAAGAAGGCACTCCGGTGAGCGACATTCACAAGGACCTGTATGGGGAAACCGACCTTTGTTTTGGAAAGGACCTCAATGACCCGGATGTACTCTTCCTCTGCCTGGGACATGGAATCTCCCGTCAATTCATTGACAATCATGATATTCCGGAGAAATGCAGGATAATAGACCTTGGCAACGATTTCCGTCTGGATGGGGATTATGCCGGCAGGAATTTCGTCTATGGGCTATGTGAAAGTGCACGTGAGGACATACGCAAGGCTCATGACATTGCCAATCCGGGATGCTTTGCCACGGCAATCCAGCTTGCACTTCTTCCGCTTGCCGATTCCGGACTCATCATTGATGAGGTCCATGTAACCGCAATCACAGGTTCGACCGGAGCAGGGAAAAAACCAGGAGAGACCACCCATTTCAGCTGGAGGAATGACAATATCTCCATTTACAAGTTGTTCACCCACCAGCATCTTGCTGAAATTAAGCAGAATATCGCAAGAGTTGGAAACGGTGCTGAGCCAGTAGTGAATTTCGTTCCTCTCAGGGGTGATTTTGCACGTGGAATCTTTGCCAGTGTCTATACCAGGGCTGTTGAGGGAATGACAATCGAGGATTATCGGAAGATATATGACAATTATTATTCGGCTTCGCCTTTTGTATTTCACAAGAATGGGGACATCTCTATGAAGGACGTAGTCAATACGAACAAGGGATTGCTGCATGTGGAATTGCATCAGGGTTATGTCCATATTGCTTCGGCGATTGACAATCTGGTCAAGGGGGCTGCTGGGCAGGCTGTGCAGAATATGAACCTGATGTTCGGTCTTCCGGAGGATTGCGGACTTCGCCTTAAGCCTTCGGCTTTCTGACATTGTCTTGTCGAGGTCTAGTTGTCCAATTGTCATGTCGAGCAAGGTAGAGACATCTAAATAAAACAAAAAATGGAATTATTCGAAGTATATAAACTTTGGGACATCGAGCCTGTAAAAGGCTGTGACACAAAACTTTGGGACAAGGACGGAGTGGAATACACCGACCTGTACGGAGGCCATGCAGTAATCTCGGTTGGCCACTGCCACCCGCATTATGTGCAGAAAGTGAGCGAGCAACTGGGCAAACTGGGATTCTACTCCAATGCCGTGCAGAACTCCCTCCAGAGGGAACTCGCACAGCGACTGGGAAAGGTAAGCGGCTACGACGACTACTCCCTTTTCCTCTGCAACAGCGGAGCGGAAGCGAACGAAAACGCGATGAAGCTTGCATCCTTCCACACAGGAAAGCCAAAAATCCTTGCTTTCAGCAAAGCCTTCCATGGAAGGACAAGCGGGGCCGTTGCCGTGACGGACAATCCGAAAATCCAGTCACCTTTCAATGCGACGTCAAACGTGGAATTCTGCCCTCTGAACGATATTGAAGCAGTGGAAGCAAAGTTGTCAAAAGGAGATTTCGCGGCAGTAATTATTGAAGGCATCCAGGGAGTTGCCGGAATATACGAGCCGGCTGACGAATTCCTGCACGGGCTTCGCTCCCTCTGCGACAAATACGGCTGCCTGCTGATTCTTGACGAAATCCAGTCAGGCTACGGCCGCACAGGCAAATTCTTCGCCCACCAGCACAGCGGAGTACGTGCCGACATCATCACAACGGCCAAGGGAATGGCCAACGGCTTTCCTATAGGCGGAGTGCTCATAAGTCCGTCGGTCAAGGCGGAATACGGGATGCTTGGCACCACTTTCGGAGGCAATCACCTGGCATGCAGCGCTGCACTTGCCGTATTGGATATCATTGAAAATGAGCATCTTGTAGAAAACGCCGCCAAGGTGGGAGAATATTTCAGGGAGGCCTTTGCCTCAGACGCCGCACTGAAAGAATACCGCGGGAAAGGACTGATGATAGGTCTGGAAATCAAGGATGAATATGCCGGGCTCAGGGACAGATTGCTTTTTGAGAAGAAATTCTTTACAGGCGCCGCAGGAGCCAAAGTAATCAGGTTGCTGCCTTCGCTGACAATCTCTCTCGAGACTGCTCAGTCGTTTGTAAAAGCCTGGAAAGAGCTTACTTCGCAGGCTTTCTGAGCCTGCCCGAAGGAGCTGTGCTGACAAGCCAGACTCCAATGAAGACCAGCAAGACTGCAGCTGTCTTAACGAGGCTGAAGCCATCCTGATGCATGATTACCGCAATTGCAGCTGCTGTTACAGTCTGGAGGTAATTATACATAGCGACAACTGTGGGACGGAGATATTTCTGGCCGAAAGGCACAAGGAAATAGCTCAGGAAAGTAGAGAACAGCATTACAAAAACAAGGGCGGTCCAAAGAGAGGGACCAATTGACAGCCAGTCAATTGACACAAGTTCTTTGAATGAAAACGGAAGAAGCATCATTGCACCGAAAAGATGTTTCCACTTCATCAGGGTTATTGAAGAATATTTCTTGATAATATCCTGGAAGAAAACCAGATAGATTCCGTAAGACACCTGGGAAAGCAGGCAGCAGACTACCCCGAGGACATTGTGGGAAGAACCAGTGGCCAGGCCGCTTCCCCAGAGAATGAGAAGGAGAGCTCCGGAGAGTCCGATCAGGATGCCTCCAGCCTTTCTGCTGGTAATCTTTTCGTGAAGCCAGATTGAAGACAGGATCATCGTCCATATAGGAAGCGTCGTAGTGCATATGGTTGCATCAACCGGCGAAGTCAGGCTGACACCTTTCATATAAAGGAACTGGAGAAGGGCTGAAGAAAAGAAAGCTGCAAGAATCAGCTTGAGATAATCTTTCCGCTCGACTTTCTGCGTTCTTTCGGAAGTAATGCAGAATCCGGCGAGCCAGAACAAGACCGTACCTGCTATCAGGCGGATGTCGGCAAGTACCGTAGAGGTAATTATGCCGGACATGAGGATGAATTTGGAAATCGGCACTGCCGCACCCCAGATTACATTGCAAGCTATCAGGGACGAATGTCCTATATGTTGTTGGTTTATTATTTTCATTGGGCTGAATTTGGGATGCAAAAATAGAAAAAATTAAAAATGATATGAAACACTTTACCTCAGTAACCCAGCTCGGGGACCTCTCCGAAGCTTTCAAAAAAGCGAAATACGTGAAGGAAAACCCCTTTGCCGACCAGGAACTCGGCAGGAACAAGACCCTGCTGATGATATTTTTCAACTCAAGTCTCCGTACAAGGCTCAGCACCCAGAAAGCTGCCATGAACCTTGGAATGAACGTAATAGTTCTTGATGTAAATCAGGGAGCATGGAAACTTGAGACGGAAAGAGGCGTCATCATGGATGGCGACAAGCCGGAGCACCTGCTGGAGGCAATTCCGGTGATGGGCTGCTACTGTGATGTCATCGGAGTCCGCTCATTTGCTCGCTTTGAGAGCAAACGGGATGATTATGAGGAAGTTATCCTCAACCAGTTCATCAAATACTCAGGCCGTCCCGTGTTCAGCATGGAAGCAGCCACAAGGCATCCGCTTCAGACATTCGCGGACATGATCACGATTGAAGAATATAAGAAAAAAGACAGGCCGAAGGTCGTGATGACTTGGGCTCCGCATCCGAAAGCTCTTCCGCAGGCCGTTCCGAATTCATTCGCCGAGGGACTGAATCTTACTGATTATGAATTCGTTATAACTCATCCTCACGGTTATGAGCTCGATCCGGCATTCGTTGGAAAGGCGATAGTGGAATACGACCAGAAAAAAGCCTTCGAAGGCGCCGACTTCATCTACGCGAAGAACTGGGCAGCCTACAGCGGCGACAATTACGGAAAAGTGATATGCACGGACCGTGCATGGACGGTTGACGCAGAAAAGATGGCACTCACCGACAACGCTTTCTTCATGCACTGCCTACCGGTAAGGAGAAATATGATAGTCACGGACGACGTAATCGAAAGTCCTCAGTCAATCGTCATCCCGGAAGCGGCCAACAGAGTTGTCTCGGCCCAGACGGTCCTTAAAGAAATCCTTTTGAGCCTATGATCCAGGTATTCAAGATAGGAGGAAATGTCGTCGATAATCCCGTGATGCTGAACGATTTCCTGAAAGAATTCGCTGAAATTCCCGGCCCTAAGGTACTGGTCCACGGGGGAGGGGTGATGGCAAGCCAGATGCAGAAGGCTCTCGGGATGACACCTGTGATGATACAGGGACGCAGGGTTACCGACGAAGATGCTCTGAAAGTTGTTACGATGGTTTATGCCGGATGGTGCAATAAAACAATTACGGCAATGCTTCAGGCAAACGGATGCAATGCAATTGGACTTACCGGTGCGGACGGCAATGCAATCTGTGCAAGACGCAGGCCTCCGGTTGACATTGACGGTCAGATGGTTGACTATGGTTTTGTCGGAGATGTCAAACCGGAAGGCGTCAACACTACCTTCCTCAAGTCTCTCCTTGAGCAGGGAATAGTTCCTGTTTTATGTGCGATAAACCACGACTCACAAGGCAATCTGCTCAACACGAATGCAGATACAATCGCATCATCCGTTGCAATTGCATTGGGAGAAGGGACCAGGCTGATATATTGCTTTGAGAAAGATGGAGTGCTTGCCGACAAGGATGATGACAGCAGCGTAATCCCGCACATCAGCGAAAAAGATTTCACCAGACTCAAAGCAGAAGGAGTTATTGCAGACGGGATGATTCCGAAACTTCAGAATGCATTCAAAGCAATAAATGCAGGTGTCAGCAGCGTAATCATCAAGCATGCGAGAAACATATTGAACGAAACAGGAACAATCCTGAAATAATGACAGAAGAACTGAACATACTCAAGCGGGAGTCAATCGGGCTTCTCAAAGAAATGGTCGGAATCCCCTCCCCTTCATTCGGAGAGGAAGCCGTTTGCACACACATTTACAACTGGTTGTCCAACAAGGGATTACACCCGGAAAGGATAGGCAATAACCTTGTGTGTGAACTGGTCACGGATTCTAAGGGAGAGAATCTGATGCTGTGCGCCCATATAGACACAGTCTCTCCAGCCTCGGACTACAATTTCAATCCGACCTCCCCTGATTACGGCCTTGCAGCAGAGGTTGTCAGCAGAATCAGAGGCGAGAAATTGAGCGGGGAAGATATTGTCGCCGGGCTTGGAAGCAATGACGACGGAGCAAGCGTAGTGTCATTTATCGCAGTATTCCGGTATTTTTCCAAACATACGGATGAACTTGGAAATAAAAATCTGACTTTGGTACTTTCATGTGAAGAAGAAAGATCCGGCGAAGGCGGAATGCGCAGTCTTTGGGGTAAGCGACTCAGTCACATCAAGCATGCAATCATAGGAGAACCGACAGGAATGAAGGCTGCCATATCGGAAAGAGGCCTGCTTGTGCTGGATGCCGTAGCGGAAGGAATTAGCGGCCATGCGGCAAGGAATGAAGGCGTGAATGCCCTCTACATTGCCCTCGATGACATCCAGATGCTAAGGTCATACACATTCGTAAAGGTTTCCCCTATTATGGGCAAGGTGCACCTTAATGTGACACAAATCAATGCAGGAACAGCGCACAACGTGATTCCGGACAGATGCACGTTTGTCGTGGACATACGCCCGACGGAGCAATATACCAATGAGGAAATATTTACGCAGCTGAGTTCAGTCTGCAAGAGCAAATTGAAGGCACGCAACCTCGCCAACAGGTCAAGCGCAACCTATGCGGATTCGCCTTTGATTGAAGCAGCAAAGCTTTGCGGGATTGAAACCTTCTCATCCCCTACCACATCAGACTGGATGCGAATAAGTTGCGATGCAGTAAAAATGGGTCCGGGAGACTCCGCCCGTTCACACAAAAAAGACGAATATGTCCTCTGCAGCGAAATAAGCAGCGGAATTGAAACATATATTGAATATATAAAAAATATAAAGATATAACTATGGGATCCAACACACTTTGGAGCAAAGGCACGCAGGCAACTGACCTGGTTGAAGAATTTACGGTGGGAAACGATAGAATCCTCGACCTGAGACTGGCAAAATATGACGTTCTCGGTTCGAAGGCGCATATCAGAATGCTTGAAACCATCGGATTGCTGAAGAGCGATGAACTTGAGAAACTTACAGAGGGACTTGACGACATCCTCAAGGAGATTGAAGAGGGGGATTTCGTTCTGGAAGAAGATGTCGAGGACATTCATTCACAGGTAGAACTGCTTCTTACCCGCCGACTGGGGGAAATAGGCAAGAAAATCCACTCCGGACGCTCACGCAACGACCAGGTCCTCGTGGACATCAAGCTCTTCCTCAAGGATGAGACTCTGAAGGTGCGGGATGAGGTGCTGAAACTGTTCGAAAGATTGCAGGAATTGAGCGAGAAGTACAAGGATGTGCTGCTCCCGGGCTATACACACGGCCAGGTGGCGATGCCTTCGTCGTTCGGTCTATGGCTGGGGGCCTATGCCGAGGCTCTTGCTGATGATATGTACATGCTTCGCGGAGCATACAACGTAACTGACCAGAATCCGCTCGGTTCCGCTGCCGGATATGGCAGTTCGTTCCCTCTGGACAGGGAGATGACAACCGACCTTCTGGGCTTCTCCAGTCTGGATTACAACAGCATTGCCGCCCAACTGAGCCGTGGAAAGGCAGAAAGGGCCGTCGCATCCGCAATCGGAGCCATTGCATTGACTCTCAACAAGTTCGCTGCGGACTGCTGTATGTATATGTGTCCAAATTACGGATTTATCAAATTCCCGGATTCACTCACTACAGGCTCCAGCATCATGCCGCACAAGAAGAATCCGGATGTCTGGGAAATCATCCGAGGCAACTGCAACAGGATAATGGCGACGGAAGGCCAGATCAGTATGCTCTGCAGCAATATGCCTCACGGTTATCACCGTGATTTCCAGCTCCTGAAGGACGTCCTGTTCCCAAGCCTGGAACTGATGCACAAGTGTCTTTTCATGGCAGAATATATGCTCAGGAACATCATTGTGAACGAGCATATCCTCGAATCCAGCGCAATCTATGACTACCTTTTCACGGTGGAGGAGGTGAACCGCCGCACCCTCGCCGGAATGCCGTTCAGAGATGCATACAAGAGTGTCGGGATAGAAGTAAATGAAGGCAGATTCAGCTACAAAGGCTCGGACGGAAGTTCCGACAAGGGCAACCTGAAGGCTTCTTCCCTCTCCCACACCCACATCGGCAGCCTCGGCAACCTATGCAACGACCGAATCATGGCAAAGATGGCCTCTGCCTCAGAGTTTTAGAAAGCATTACCAGCATTCAGTTTCATCGGCGATTTCCGGTATGGTATCTGACGAATAGACAGGTTCCTTGCCGGATTTCTTTTGTTTTCTGTAATCATCCAGGAGCCTGATTGCATATTTACCCAGAAGCAGAATTGCGATGAGGTTACATACTGTCATTATGACCATGCAGAAATCCACGAGGGCCCAGACAACCTCTATTGTCATCAGAGAACCGAGCACTACAAGAAAGCCAAGAACAACCCGGTATCCCTGGATGACAGTCTTGGTATGGCGGGAACCATTCATCAGGAATGCTATATTGCACTCGCCGTAATAGTAGTTGCCGATTATGCTGGAGAAGGCGAAAAAGAGGATACAGATTGCGACGATGTATTTTCCAATCGAACCGATATGCCAAGTGAGGGCAACCTGAGTAAGTTCTATACCGTTGGCTCCGCAGTCATATAGACCGGAGCAGAGGATGATGAAGGCTGTACAGGTACAAATGAGGATGGTGTCAGTATAGACTCCGAGAGTCTGTATAAGTCCCTGTTTCACGGGATGGCTGACATCTGCCGTGGCAGCAGCATTCGGAGCACTTCCCTCGCCTGCCTCATTGCTGAAGATTCCACGCTTGAAACCCATCAGGATTGCAGTCCCGACGGTCCCGCCGGCAAACTGTTCAAATCCGAAAGCACTGCGTACTATGAGCGAGAGCACGTCAGGGAATACCTTGATATTGGCTGCAACGATCCAGAGAGCTATGAAAAGGTAAGCCAGAGCCATGAACGGTACGATGTATGAGGCGACTTTGGAAATTCTCTGGATTCCTCCAAATATTACAAGGAGAGTGAGGATGCAGAGGGCTATTGCCATGGCCACTGGAGGGATGGCAAATGCTTCGGTAAAGGCCGATGAAATCGTATTGGCCTGCACCATGTTATTTGTCAATCCGAACTGAGCTATGATTGCCACGGCAAATATGCATGCAAACCAGCGTTTATGAAGTCCTTTGGTGATGTAGAATGCCGGTCCTCCGATGAAGGAATCCTTGCCTCTGCTCTTGAAGAGCTGGGCCAGAGTACATTCGATGAAGGTATTGACGCTGCCTATCAGAGCCATCACCCACATCCAGAATATCGAACCGGGCCCGCCAATTACAATAGCCGTCGCAACTCCGGCCAGGTTGCCCGTGCCTACCCTTGATGCCAGAGACACCATGAATGCCTCGAAGGCGCTCACTCTTTTGCCACCCTTTCCGACCTTGCCCTGGTCCTTGTGGAAAAGAAGGCGGAACATTTCCCGCAGCATTGTAAACTGGACTCCCCTGGTCTTGATTGTGAACCATAGGCCACTGACACAGAGCACAACAACCATGACGGTTGCCATCGGTGCATTGATTGCATTCAAGAAATCGGCAAAAGTCTTTTGCATAGGGCCATCACTCAAGTTTCGCAAGTTATAATTTATTGAGATCCTGAGGGTTGTGCCGCTTGCGAAACTTCTTCCCACCGCACATTTCCCTTTCTACGAGGACCCATCCCCAAACCCCTGGCCGTCCCTCCGGGCTGTTCGCTGGAAAAGTCCTCTGGACTATTTCCTTACCGCTCTCGACCCCGGGGAAGGGGCTTACTTACGACCTAAAGGTCTCTAAATATGGAAGTTTCGCATTTTGCGAAACTAAAGGCCATCATAATATTTACCCCAAAGATAAAAAATATTCAGAAAAATTTGCCAAATTTGGGTGATGAATCCAAATTCTGATTTCAATGGAAGGAACAAAGGACGTGGCTCTGGTCCTGTCAAGTGGAGGGCCAAGAGGGTTTGCCTATATAGGTGCAATTGAGGAACTGGAAAGCCGTGGATACAATATCACATCCGTTGCAGGATGTTCCATCGGTTCGCTTGTGGGAGGGATATATGCCGCCGGGGGCCTTGAAGACTTCAAGAAGTGGCTGTTCAACCTGAACAACGCCAAATTGATGTCGTTGCTGGATGTGTCCCTCAGCAAGAGTTACCTGATGAAGGGCGAAAAAGTAATTGCAGCAATCAAGGAGGTGGTCCCTGACGTAAATATTGAAGATTTGCGCATACCATACGCAGCCGTAGCTTCAGACCTGTACACCGGCGAAGAAGTGGTTTTCCGTGAAGGAAAGTTGTTCAACGCCATCAGAGCTTCAATCTCCATTCCTTCTCTTTTCCGCCCGGTGCAGTACGGACGTCACAAACTAATTGACGGAGGAGCCGTAAATACAGCTCCATTCAGCATTGTCCATCGAAATGGTCATGACATCCTCGTCTCCTTTGATGTCAACAGGCTGGACAGCAAGAAGATAGCAGACAACCTGGAGCAACTTGAGAATATCCGCAAGACGGAAAGTCACGTAAACCTCAGCGAACTAATAGGAGAAATTCGCAGGCATAAAACCGACTCGATTCTGGACTTCGTAAAAATAGCCGGTGACCAGACAATACGGGCTTATGAGAAGAACAGGGAAGCAGATGGAAAGCTAAAAAATGCAACTGCAATGGCTCAGCAGCAGAAAATGCCGTTTGCCGAAGACGACAACTACTATTCAATCCTTTCCAGGACCTTTTCACTCATGCTGCGGACCATATCAGGCCTTCAGATACAGATGTACAAGCCTGATGTCCTTGCAACAATGAACTTTGACTCCTATGGAGCCATCGCGGACTACGCCCGCGGGGAGGAGATATCCGAGCTGGGCCGAAAACTTATGTCCGAGGCTCTGGACAAATATGAGCAGGGCACAATGCAAAGCCAAAACCAATATTAAGCGACATATCAATACCTTTGAAACGAGATTGATAATTGAGACAATATGATTGACAGATTGTCAAACAATACATAAATAGCCTATGAAAGAGAAAAATGACCGCCTGCTGTCCATAGATGCAGCCAGAGGCTTCGACATGATGTTCATTATGGGAATGGCCGGAATTATTGTGGCCTTATGCAAGTTGTTCCCCGAAGGCGGGGATTCATGGCTTGCTCTTCAGATGAGCCATGTCAAATGGGAAGGTTTCAGACATCACGATACAATCTTTGCTCTGTTTCTGTTCCTTTCCGGAATGACAATCCCGTTTTCAATCGGTAAGAAGATTTCCAGTGGGCAGAGCAAAAGTTCAATCGTGCTGAATATTCTCAGGCGTGGGCTCACTCTTTTTGTACTCGGGATGATTTATGGAGGCTTGCTCAAACTGGAATTTTCATCTTTCAGGATTCCGAGTGTCCTGGGGCGTATAGGCGTGGCATGGATGATTGCCGCCTTGCTGTATGTATTTACGGGAAAGCGTTTTCAGTGGATTACTGCCGGAACTATTCTTGTCGGTTATTTCATCCTGCTGAAGTTTTGCATCGCTCCTGATGCCCCTGCCGGTGCCGGGACATTCTCTCTTGAGGGGAATATCGCATCCTATATTGACAGATTGCTGATTCCCAATCACATATACAAACAAGGAATATACGATCCAGAAGGCATAGTCGGCACTATCCCGGCGGTAGCTACGGCCTTGCTTGGACTATTTACGGGAAGATATGTCAAAGAATCAGGGGATTCCGGCAACAGAAAGACCATAGTAATGCTTGTCGCTGCGGCAATTATGATAGTCATCACCCTTATCTGGAGTCGCTGGTGCCCTGTAATCAAGGCATTGTGGACCAGTACCTTCGTTCTTGCTGCGGCAGCATATTCCCTGGTAGTTTTTGCAATTTTCTATTATCTGCTGGATGTCCGAGGATGTCGCAAAGGTGTTTTGTTCTTCCAGGTCATAGGTCTGAATTCAATCACTATCTACATGGCTCAGCGGATATTCGACTTCTGGGGCGTCTCGAAATTCTTCCTTTCCGGTCTGTCAGGTCTTCTTCCTGAATCAGCCGGCGCACTGCTGCTGCGCATAGGATATTTTGCCGTCTCCTGGCTCTTCCTCTATTTCCTCTACAAAAAGAACGTATTCCTGAAAGTCTGACACCTTTACAGGGACCTTCGCATTCAATGATGAAGCTTTAAGTGCAGTGCAAGCATATGGTACTCAGAAATTGGATAAAGAAGTGGGTGGATTTACAGCTGCATATGAAGATCCTAGGTCTATTCCCAAACTGTATCTCATATTTCTCAAGATTTATTTCAATATCAATATGACCAGTTGTTGATGAATTCAAGTCCCGTCTCCTTCGCAAGAGTTTAAATGCAATCGGAGACCACAGGAATCAAATATCTGAATCCGCTCCGGTAAACCTGTCCCTCGGCTGCACGACATAGACTGGTCGCGCGGCAGGTTCTTGCGCTGAACTCGCGGAAGCCTTTTCGATGAGCCCGGCTATCTGTCCGGAACGCTTGCAGTCGAATATAAGCCCGACCGACAAGGAATCGAATGAGGTAAGCATCGCATAGTCACCATTGCTGTCTCCAGCTACAAGGGAAGGAGCTCTTCCACCATGCCTCGGGGCAATGAGTTTTTCTATACAGGCTGTCTTTCCTTCAAGGAAAGTCTGATCGTAGTCTTCGTCAAATTCTCCACCGAAATTATTCCGGTCAGCAAGCCTGATTCCGAACACATTATCAGGAGACAGACCAAGACCATATCCCGGAGAACAGGCCATGGCCTCCACGACGGCCTCAAGCGAAGCTGAGCACACATAAACATCAAAGCCATTGTCTTTCAAGGCATTATAAAGATGAACACTCTCCAGAGGCAAGACAAGTCCCTTGGTTATTTCAACGGAAATCCTGCCATCAGGGCTTTCCCATAATTCTTTTGAAAGAGCACCCTGCCCCATCCAATAATCTACAGACTCACGGGTCAGATTCTGAAGCTCGTCCCATGACATCCCGGAAAAGAGGGATGGCTGCCACATGCACCATGTTCCATAGTCAAACGTATTCTCAACACCTTCATTCAGTCCCTCTAGCTTGGCCCGGAAATCGAGATATTCCTCAGTGGCATGTATCTTTTCAAGTTCCATCCCCATTTGAAGCATAGCCTTCAGAGCCTTGTAGTCTGATGCAAGATCCTCCCCTATCATACGGGCGCTCATACCTGGCCCATCAAGAACTTTATCAAGGTCCGGGAGCCATGCAGTGAAACATTCAAAAGCCTTTTCCGGAGGGAAGGCATAGCGGATATTCTCTATCTGATATATCATCAGTGTCAACGATATGTCATTGATTATGGTAGTGTTATCAAAATCAAACACCGCATAGGGACGGCATTCCGGATCATAGTTTTCAGACAATATGCCTTCCCGGGCAATCATGTCCGACAAAGCTTCATATACTACAGGTTCCCAATTGTCCTCAGGCAGTCCAGCAGGACGGCTGCAAGAGAAGAACACCGAAAGGACGGCGACAGAAATAAACAAATTTTCAAATTTCATATCAAATATCAAATAAATCTCATGAGTCACTTCATAAGACAAGCAGCACAAAACGCGAAACAGAAATCAAAAGTAATCAAAAATTAGCATTCTGAAAAGCAGTTATCGAAAATAACTATAGTCAACTCTATATATCTATCTTAAATATCAATACCTTTGCGCCGAAATTGAAAATTGGGAAAAATATGATTAGCGGAACAGCGTATTCCATCCTGCTATTTGCAATAGCAATCACTTCAGGCCTGTGTCTGGCCAAATTAAATGTTAAAGGTATTACCATAGGTTCCACATGGATTCTGTTCATCGGAATCGTCATGGGGCATTTCGGACTCGTTCCGGATGCAAAGGTGCTTAGTTTCATAAAGGATTTCGGTTTGATCCTGTTCGTCTATTCCATTGGACTTCAAGTCGGTCCGGGATTCTTTTCTTCATTCAAGAACGGCGGTGTAAAACTCAACCTTCTTGCAGTCGGCCTTGTTCTGCTCTCTGCTCTGACTGCCTTTGTCATCCACCTTATCAGCGGTGAAAGCCTCCAGACAATGGTGGGTGTAATGTCCGGAGCTGTCACAAATACTCCTGGTCTGGGTGCGGCCCAGCAGACCTTGCTTGATTCCGGTGGAAGCCCCTCAGATTCTTCGGTTCTCGCATCGGCCTATGCGGTAGCCTATCCTATGGGCGTTCTCGGAGTACTTGCACTGCTTATTATTCTAAAAGCCGCATTCAAAGTTGACATTGACAAGGAAACTAAGGAGATAGAAGAGCAACTCTCTTCCTCTGAAGGGAATGCGCGCAGGATGCACTGCGAGGTTTCCAATCCCGCAGTCATCGGCAAATGCCTCAAGGATGTCCTCAGTGATGAGCTCAAGAATGAGATGGTCGTTTCAAGGATAATGCGTAACGGAGAAGAATTCATCCCGAATCAGGACACTGTTCTTGAAGAAAATGATAAAGTACTGATAGTCACAACTCAGAAACATGTTGATTCAATCCGCATAATCTTCGGAGCCGAGGTTCCAATGCATCACGATGATTGGATTAAAGGCAGGAAGGGAGTACCGCAGCTCAAGAGGCTGGGCATTACCAGGAGCAGCATGACAGGCAAGAAACTCAGTGAAATACTGTTCAAGTGCCATTATGCCGTGACCGTCACCAGAGTAGTCCGTTCTGGAGTGGAACTGGTTGCTTCTCCGGAGCTCAGGGTTCAGGTTGGAGACTACCTGCAGGTTGTAGGAGACAAGGATGGCATCGACGCGATTGCCAAAATGGTTGGGAACAAAGCTTCTGCACTGGACAAGCCGAACCTGCTCCCTATCTTCCTTGGAATTGCCCTGGGAGTCGTGTTCGGATGCATTCCATTTGCAATCCCTGGAATTCCTCAGCCTATCAAGCTTGGTCTTGCAGGAGGTCCACTCATCATCGCAATCCTCATCAGCTGCTTCGGTCCCCGCGCTCACATTACCACCTATACCACGATGAGTGCCAATATGATGATCAGGGAAATCGGAATATCCTTCTTCCTTGCGGCCGTTGGTCTTGGTGCCGGTGAAACATTCGTTTCATCGCTGATGGCTGGTGGCTGGTGGTGGATACTCTATGGAGCTCTCATTACCATAGTCCCTACATTGACTATCGCACTTTTGGGAAGATATGTTTTCAAGCTAAATTTCTTCCAGATATGCGGTCTTCTGGCGGGTGGAACTACTAATCCTCCTGTGCTCGCCTTCGCGCAGAATGCCTACAGTGGTAAATTCGTTTCACTTAACTATGCAACCGTTTATCCACTTTCGATGTTCATGCGTGTTCTTACAGCCCAGGTCATGATTCTTATTTCATTGGCTTAATATCTCAACAGATTAGCAAACAAAAACGCAGATTCGTCCGGGAAATCAGCCTTTTCCCGGACGAATCTGCGTTTTTGAACATTTCATCCGTAAAATCGGCCTTTCCCCGGACGAGGCCGTTACCCGAAAATGCGGTGTTTTTTTTGTTATTTCGAGCGCAGCCCGGAGGACGGAGATGCCCGATGGCGTCTTTGACGACATCGGTATGCCCCTGGGGGCTGTCGCGAAGCGACTGGGGGTCGAAGGATATCTCCACAAAAAAAAGACGCCCGAATGGACGGCAAAAGCGGCTGCAGCCGCGCATCGGAGGAACGGAATTTTCATCGAAAATGGAGGACGGAGATGCCCGATGGCGTCTTTGACGACAGCGGCATGCCCCTGGGGGCTGTCGCGAAGCGACTGGGGGGTAAGAGGAATCTCCACAAAAAAAAGACGCCCGAATGGACGTCTTTATTTTGTGGAGATAGTCGGAGTCGAACCGACGACCCTCTGCTTGC
>CALZOR010000047.1 GCA_945827785.1 uncultured Bacteroidales bacterium
CCTATGACGAAATCTATCTGAGACAGAACTCTGTCCTTATTTGTGGTCTTCTTATACATAAATTGCCTCGTTTTCTATGCTTTCCTTAAATGCTGGCGACATCTTGGCTGAGAGAGAAACAACGTCAACTTCCCTATCAAACAATATCTCCAGCTCCTCCTTGATAGCGGCTCTTGTCATATAGCTTGGTGTTTCCAGAAGCACGCAAACATCCACATCACTGTCAATTGTCTGCTCCCCTCGGGCATAACTGCCGAAAAAACCAATCTTTTGAATACCGTACTTATCAGCATTCTCTTCTTTGAATTTCTTGAGAATCCTGACAACAGACAAAGATGTTAACTCTGTCTTTACTGGCTTAAGTTCAATGACGGGCGAAAGAGACAATGCTTTAAGAACAGCATCCATGGTTGACAGTGATTTAGCCAATCCATTTTCAACCCTGGAAATCTGGCACTTGCTCAATCCGACCAAAGAAGCAAGTTCATCCTGAGACATATTTCTTGCCTTCCTTTCCTGTCTGATTGCTGAGCCTAATGTGGTACTAACGGTATTCATATACATATCTATTTGTTGCAAATATATGCAACATTTTGAATATATGCAACTAATTTATATATTTTGCCTCTGTCTGCTGCCATACCCCCTCTGAAGTGAGTGCTTTGAGTGCTATACCTTCTTCTTCAAACGACTGAGCGTCAAGCTCAAAATCCTCTCCCTCTGGCAGGTGGATAGTCGTGGCTATCTGATGTCGGATAATCTTTTGAGCATCATCCACTTGCGTCTTGGCAAGAACGAGCATCTGCAGTTGCAGCTCGTATCGGGTAATGTCGTTCTTCAGCACCGTGCCTTGTTCTCTGCGATCCTTCATTTGTGCGATAACTTTCTTCGTCAGTTCAATGTTCTGTGCTATCACTTGCGACTGGTTCTGCAACTTGTAGAGATCAAGGTAATAGCCGGTAAGCAGGAAGCGCACCTCCTGACGATTCTTCTCCACGTCAAGTTCTGCCAACTGATGCCCTAATTTAGCCATCTCGATGCCCGAGCGGATAGCACCACCAGCGTAGATCACCTGACTTGCCTGAGCCGTGAACGTTGAATTCAACACTCGGTAGCAAAGCAGATTTTGCCGATGCCACCATTTCTTCTGCCGCCTTCAGTGACACCTCGCTGACCTTGATGCGCTAACTATGCTTGTCAGCCAGGTCAAATAGTGACTGAAGACTCATCCTTTGCTGTGCACACACAGGCACACAGCATTTTACCCCGACCATCATCGTGACAGCCAGGGCACTCAAAAAAACCTTCCCTAGGAAATACGAATAATGAACCATGATGGCTCGGACAAACCTTGCGTTTGCCACAATGCGCTACAGACCTCGCTGACTAGAGAAATATCAGGAGAAGAATTTCGAGCACTATTAATGCGAAATCCAAAATCGGGCGATTAATTACAAAAATGCTGGACAATTATCAAATTAATCTACAAAATACCACGCCATTGTCATAACTGACCCACCAGTAGTCGTCTCCTATTTTCAGTTTAGGTACCTGAGCATTGGCACAAACTCTTTCCCCACCTTCATTAAGTAACCAATTATCATCAATCGTCCAGTACAGACTACTAAGATAATGTTTTTCCCACAGTACAAGGCAAAGATGGACAAGATATCCAAGGACTGTTATAAAAGTATGTAGAACAGAGCTTTGCTGATATGAGAGTATGTTTTGCTGATATGAGAGTATGCTTTTACCGATATCGCTTGAAATATCTTGCAGATAATCATAATTTTGGTTGAGGTTAAGTCAAATGTCTAACTTTTATTGCGGTAAATTTTTACCGAAGAATTGTATGGAAACAAATCACAAAGAACTTTATGAAGCACCTTCGATGACAGTTATCGAGGTAGAGCAGGAAGGCGTGATATGCGCCAGCGGAGATACCGAGCAGTTCATTAACGGCAACAGTTATGATGAGTCAATTTTTGATTAAGGAGGACCGCATCATGAAACGATTTTTCTTTATTTCGGCCATGGCCGCTCTCGCCCTGACTGCCTGTCAGAAGGAACAGAGCATTGACGAGAACAAGACGGATACTCCTGTGATATTCTCGGCGACTACCGAGAGTCCTGCCACCAAAACTGCTCTAAGCCAAAATGGCGAGCATTACGACGTTCTATGGCAGGACGGAGACCAGATTACCATTGTGGATGCAGCCTCTAATGTTGGCGTTTACCATACCTCGAGCACCACAGCGAAGGGCAGTTTCTCCTTCGTGAGCGGCACTGAGGCCACTAAAGCTGACTACAAGGCCTGGTATCCGGCAAGCATCTACAATGCCGGCACCCCGACGCTTCCAGCCAAGCAGGAATATGCTGAGGGCAACATAAAGAACTCCCCTATGTATGCCGAGAGCAGCACTGAGAGTCTTTCATTCAAAAATATCTGCGGCATTATCCGCCTGAAGATAAGCACCACGATGAACGGCAAAAAGGTGCGTAGCATCGCCCTCTCTGCCACCCAACCTATGAGCGGAGCCATCTCTAATGCCGCCACCCTTGCGAATAACAGCTATGTCGCTGCCGTTAGCGGCACTGCCGGAGTTACCCTTGATTGCGGAGAGAGCGGCGTGGCCATCGGCACTGAGCCAACGGCTTTCCACTTTGCCGTACCGGCGAACACCTATACCGGCCTAAAGATAACTGTATTAACCACTGACGGCGACTTCCAGACCCGTAACCTCAAGAGTGACAAGAGCATTGTAGTAGACCGTAGCAGCATTGCCGATGTCACCGTCTCATTCAACGGATTTATAAATAATCTTGTACAGCATTGGCCTTTTGACGGGAATGCCAATAATTCTGTCTCTGGTGGTGTAAATGCCAGTGTTAATGGCGCAACACTTACTACAGACCGCTTCGGCAATGAAAACAGCGCCTACTATTTTGATGGAGATGGGGATAATATGAATGCTGACGGTGCAGCTGGGTTCGGGACAACTTCTTTCACCGCAAGCCTTTGGGTCTGGTCAGATTTTACAACCACAGGCAGTTATTTGGGCAATCTGCTGAGGACCGATGATGGCTTCTCTTCTGGAGGTTTCATTATGAATTTTCACAATACTGGAACGCTTGGCATATGGGAGGGAAGGACGCCAATGTACAGTTTTGCAACTGATTCTAACTATGCTGATGGTAAATGGCATATGGTGACATACGTCCGCGATGCAGAAAAGAAGGTGGGGCAGTTGTATATTGATGGCACATTTATAGGAAGTTACACTATCACCGGCAGTATAAACAGCGTTCCTGCCCGGTTAAGGTTCGGAACATACGGCAGCGGCGAGTATTATAAAGGAAAGATGGACGACATACGTCTGTACAACAGAGCACTCACCGCAGAAGAAATAGCTGCCCTATACGTTCTGTAGCAATTCGTGATTAAACTGTCCCGCCACTCCCTCCCCGGCCGTGGCGGGATGCAGCCTTGATTGCGAGTTTTGTGACGTCAGAATCGCAACGTTAAATAATGACAATTCTACATACATTATTAAAACTGTGGTATTAATTCATAGTTTGAATGAAAGCCTCGGAAAATCCAAGAATAAGAAGTAACTTTGTCCTTTGGATTGGCACTGCCGATATCAAGGATCTTTATGTGGGCGATGAGCCGGTCCTTTGAAAAAATAACAGGAAATCGATATCGACTACGAGGTGCTCGGAGCAGACAACGGGATGCTGATGGTCACCGCGTCCGGAAAGGTAGAGTTCGTAACCATCTCATCCAAACTATGGAAATGAAGATAGCTCTTTATACACTCACATCATCCCTGCACGACAAATCGGCGGTGGATGCGGTCTCACGTGAATTCCTCTCATCCATCGAGTCAGTCCTCGGTTATGGATTCGATTTCCGTGGCGACGATTTCTCCTCATACGGAAAGAGCGATCTGGATGTCATCTTCATCCGGACCGGAGGCTCCGAAGGGCTCTTCAAGGAGGTCTTCCCTACCCTTTCCGGCAACATCCTGCTTCTGACTTCGGGCAAGAGCAACTCTCTTGCCGCATCCCTGGAGATTCTCTCCTTCCTCAATCAGAACGGACGCAAGGGAGAGGTCCTGCATGGCAGCGCACAGTATATCGCAGAAAGGATTGACACCCTGGCCAAGGTCAACAGTGCAAAAAGGAGACTTGACGGACAGAAACTCGGCATCATTGGCAAACCGTCGGACTGGCTAATCGCAAGCCAGCCTGACAGGAAGGCCGTTGCAGAGAAACTGGGAATAGAGCTTCTGGATATCGACATCAGGGAGCTCATTGAGAAGGCTGGCAAGTCCAGCGGCACTCCCCTGCCGGAGACGGCTTCAGCGATTGTTCAGGGTCTCAGGGAAGATGCTCCAGACGCCATCAGGAAGTACGTAGAGGGAGCAATAGGTATCTATGCCGCACTCCGGGAGATAGTCGGCAGATATGGCCTCTCAGGACTGACCATACGCTGCTTTGACCTTCTCGATACCCTTGGAAATACTGGATGCCTCGCACTCGCCCTTCTCAATGCCGAGGGTATCCCTTCCGCCTGCGAGGGAGATGTCCCGGCGCTGCTCTCGATGGTCATCGGCAATGCCCTCACCGAACGCAGCGGATTCCAGGCGAACCCGTCACAGATTGACCCTGTTTCCGGAACAATATTGCTTGCGCACTGCACTGTGCCGTTCAATATGGTTGAGAGGTACTCCTATGACACGCATTTCGAGTCTGGAATAGGCGTGGCCATCCACGGGGAACTGGCCAAGGGCGATGTTACCCTCTTCAAGACATCCGCAGACCTCGGCCGTGTATTCTGCGAGGAGGCGACACTGCTTGAGAACCAGTATGGGCGGGATCTCTGCCGCACACAGGTACTTCTTCAGTTGAAAAATTCCGAAGTGCTGTCAGAATACTTCCTCAGAAATCCTATCGGCAACCACCATATCGTCTTCAGCGGAAAACACAAGGCTCTGTTTAAGGCATTTATGCGGGAAATCTAATCCCTCTTCAGGACATGAGGCGTTGGAGCAACTGCTTGACAAATAAGATCGTAGGCTACGATGAAACAACGAATACAATCTTTTCTGCGCCGCTTCTCTTTCCGCACAGGCATCATCATCCTTGCTCTGTGTGTGCCTTGCTACATCATCTCCTTTGCCCAGATGGCACTGCCCATTTCTGCTGCAACAAAGGGCGTGTTGTGGTTCGTGTTCTTCGGTTTGGCAAAGACCTTCCAGTACGGAGGGTTGACAATCCTCGGAGTAGATGGAGTGAAGCGCATAAAGTCATGGTGGAAAAGTAAAAAATCAAAACGATAAATTCTGCGCAGGTCACAGGTCTGACGATTTTCTCCAGCGGGATGTCAAGGGAGAGATTGAAATCATTTCCTGCATATATGATATCGCAAAAAAGTTATATCTTTGCATCCCTCTAATGACACAGATATGTCAAAACTCAGCAGGAATGCCATCATAGGCTACCCGGCCGGCATAATCACCGGCATCACATATGGACTGAATCCCCTCTTTGCGAAACCCCTGATGATCAACGGCGCTTCAACTGAAGCTATCCTTTTCTTCAGGTATGGCATTGCCGTGATTCTGCTTGGTGCTTATCTGCTGATAAAGAAAGAAAACTTCAAGATTAACCTCAAGCAGGCAGGAATTCTTCTTGCGTTAGGCTTGCTCTATACAGCAAGCAGCACCTTCCTATTCGAAGCATACAAATACATCGCATCAGGGCTTGCCACTACCCTCGTATTCCTGTATCCGGCAATGGTAGCAATCATAATGGTCTTCCTAAAGGTCGTTCCTTCATGGCCGGTATGGCTGTCAATTGGAGCCACATTCGCCGGAGTGATGATAATGACAGGAGGCACAGGCTCGGATGCGATCAATCCGACTGGCGTATGGTTCTCGATAACATCGGCCTTTGTCTATGCACTCTTTATAGTAATCATCAACCGCAGCAAGGCTATATCCTCAATCTCGAATTCCTTGCTGACTTTTTATGCCCTAATGGTAGGAACCGTTGTATTCTTTACCAGATGCTTGCTTTCCGGAACAGAACTCATGTCAGGAATTGACGGAGCAATGGCCTGGGGCAATCTCATCGGCCTTGCGGTTCTGCCAACAATCGTATCCACAGCGACCCTGGCAATCGCTTCCAGAAACATCGGGGCCACGAAGGCTTCCGTGCTGGGAGTTTTCGAGCCGATTACCGCTATTCTGGTCGGGACAGTGGTCTTCGAAGAAGCGCTGACAGCAAACATCATAACAGGCATCCTGATTTCCATTGTTGCTGTGAGCTTTATGATTATGGTAACCAAACGATAGACACATAGTCAGGCTGACAGCCAGCCGCTAAGGATGATGAACAGAGTTACCATATCGGATGCATTGAAGCATTCAATCCACTTTTTCAGTATCTTGTCTTCAATTTGGGTTTTAAACACTAACGGACACACTCGATGAAACACTACCCAATTCCTAAATTCGTATCTAAATTTGTCCGTCCGTTTCTTTTCGGCGCGATTCGTAATATTCGTGCCTTTTGGGATTCTCCGGAAACCAACCACGCAGAACCCGTTTCTCCTGCAGGAACATTTCGTGGATGCCCCACAGGCAGCAGAAAGCGAAGCCGCCAATGATGATTGACAATATATCATTCTCAACGAAGAGAGAAAGCAGGCAGAATGCCAAGCCGGCCACCAACCAAATCCACCAGCTCTGCTTGCCCCAATGATATTCCATCTTGATAACAAGCGGGTGGCAGATACCTATGCTCAGAAATACGGCAGCACCTATTAGGATTCCATTGATATTCATAATTGTAATACATTATTTTAAACGTCCGAAACTTTTGCCGGACACACTCGGTCCGCAAAGATATTGATAATATAGCACTCATGCAATTCATCGAGCAGGCGAAAAGTCATTCTACGCCAATGTGGGGCCTATACGCCCGCTCAATGCCGCCATATCGACCTCATCGAGCAGGCGAAAAGTCATTCTACGCCACTGTGTGGTCGATACGCCTGCTCGATGTTTTGCACGAGAGATTCCCAAAGACAGAATGGCAACTGATGAGGACAGAAAGGCCACATCCTTGGAAAATGAATGCAGGCAGCTGAGAATATAAGCTCTTAATACTCGAAGGAAAATGATGGAACTGACGCATAGGCGGGCAACCTACAGGCATCAGATGCGTAATCTGCGGATTTGCACTTATGAACTCATTTTCTGCAAAAAGTTGTGCCAGTCCTTGCTGAGGCTCTTCGGAAAACATTGCCCGAAACGTAATATGCATAAACCTTCTTTCCCGAAGGGAAAAATTCCGATCTCGGGACCGGTATGCCATTCCTGACTATGGTAATATATTGAAGATATGGGAAAATATTCTCAAGGTATTCCTTGAGATAATTCGCAGTATAATGGTTATTGGAACAATTGTCCAGCCTGTCAATCTCGTTCTGATTGTCCGCATACAGGCATATTATGCCAAACAAAAGATGACGTGAAGCTCTATCCCCCAAGTCAGTCCGGAGTGGTTCTATCGAAAGGTATCATAATTGACAGATTATTATTTAATTGTCAAAATTTGTCATTTTTTGACAGTTTTCATAAAAAAAGCAAACTTATAGGCTTAATACAAGAAGCCAAACATCCACAGAGGTACTTGGTTATCAAAAACATATTCAATATTGTCTTTGACTACGTACCCTTCAGTTGCGTCTTGAATCTGCTTCTTTCCTTTTTTTCTGCCGCCAACTTCGAATGTCTTTCCGGCAATTTCGAAATCTGAGATCGGCGATTCCAAGGTGTCGTACAGATGTTTGGTCCAGCACAAGAATATGGTTTCACGAGAATTGCCATCGTTTGGTTTCTCGCCAGACAAAACATACGACATATTTGGATTATGCAGGTATAGTTTATCCATCTTCCTTAAAATAGCGTCACCGTTGGCTTTCATACGAAGGACAGACACCAACTCGGCTTTTTCAAGATATTCCAGATACTTGGGGAGGTCTTCACGATCAAGGGCAAGATCTCTTGCCATGTCTGAATAGTTGATTTTGACAGGAACGCTTTTGGAAATGTAATACATAAACTTCTTTAGTTTCTGTGTGGCGGCAATAGTCATCTGCGCATATTTTGGAATATCCAGCTCGACGGTTGTATTCACTACCTGACGCAAGCGAGTCTCAAATTCCGGTTCAAGTGAAAACGGATAGCAGCCTTTCTTCATATACTCGTCAAAATACATGAGAGGCCGTTCTGCGCCATACGGGAAGTCAACTTTTCCTTTGAGAACCTCGTCCAGAGTGGCTGTTTTTAACTGCCACCCACAACGAAGATTAAGATACTCTCTGAATGACCATACCGGAAGATGATATTCGATAACCCTTCGACTTAAATCCGCTCCCCCCTGTTTCAAATCCAGCATGGAACTTCCTGAATATACCACATGTAGCAGAGGAAGGCTATCATAGATGTTTTTTATCTCCCTACTCCAATTCTGGTATTTATGAATCTCGTCTATGTACAGGTATTTGCCCCCTCTTGCAAAGAAATCCCTGGCTGTTTCCAATAAAGTGTGCGCACTGAAGTATATGTCGTCCGCAACAATGTATAATGACTTATCAACATTTCCCTGCCGCTTGATATGCTGAAGAATAAGGGTGGACTTGCCCACTCCTTTCTGGCCAAGAATGCCTAGAATACGGACATCCCAGTTTATTTGATCAATCTTCTCCCTGAAGAAATTCATGGGCGTCAGTTCCAGAAGCTGATAAAACTGTTCATATAGTGCCTGCATAATCAATTGTGTTGTTTATCAAGCACAAATATACAAATATTGCGGAATAGTTTTATCAATTTTCTATAATTTCTGCGGAAAAATTACCGCAAAAGTATATATTCAAGATTTTCACCAGTATGGTCCCTGGACATCCCTATTTCCACTCACCGAACCAAAGGTTGATTTCTCCTCATTATAGAATTTCAAACTTGACATGGATACTGCTTTCTATGGTAAGGCTTTCGAATTCGATGTCAGCTACATCAAAAGCTTCCTCATCAACAGCATCATTTACGGATTTCATCCGCATCATTACCCCTCGGGCACTTGCGTAAGGCCTTCCATAGTTCTGATCCACGATTACAAGGGGCTTTCCGACCACCTCTCCAAGCGCTCCGGTGAGCAGTTCTGCCTTGCGGCGTGCCTCCTTGATTGCTTCAACCCTGACTTCATCCCTGTAGTCTTCTATTTTCGAACACTCAACCCTTGAAACGGATACATTAGAGATTCCGATTGTCTCCAGTGCGAGAATGACCTTTGCAGCAGTCTGGGCGGAGGAAGTCTTCAGTTCGTACTCCTTTGAAAGTTCTATTTCATTCCTTCTGAGGACATATTGCCGGAAATTGCTTCCTAAATCCCTGACTGTCAGGTTTTTCCTATCGATGCCGAGAGAGATGAGAGTGTGCATCATTTTCTTCTCGAGCTTCTGGATGTCATCCTTTTTGCTGTGGTCGGTTTCATTGATTATGATGGAAAGATAGATTTCATCAGGTACGACTTCCTTTTTAGCATATCCATTTACCTCGATATAGGATTTTTCATTCAGGTTCTGGGCTGTCATCTTGAATGATGGGACGTACAGCATCAAGCACGTAAGTGCTGCAACAAAATTACTTTTTATCATGATATCAGAATTTACAAATCCGGGGCCGTGAGGTCAAATTCCATGCCATCGGAGACCATCTTCATGAACACGAGGCATCAGGGTTGCTCCTGGGTGTACTCATAATAATCAATGGAACGGCCGTCGAAGAGGACATCCTCATTCTTCACCAAATCGAAATCGACGGCAAGCCTCGGGCCACCCTGAATCTTCACCGCAAGCGTATCCCCCGCCTTCTGACTCAGTACCTGCCTGCCTTTGTTCACCCTCACTCTGTCACCACGCACGGTTCTCCTGTCATATGGGCTTTTATAGACATCCAGAATGCCCTCGGAAACCGCCACATAGCGGCTGCCCTTTGTGATGGTCTCGCGATAGAACATGTTCAGTACACGGGCTTCAGCCAGACCGTGTGATTTTTCTCAGAATCAAAATCCTGCAGGGAAATCCTGCTGCCTGCATATCCCATACAAGAGAACTCCAATACTTTTTCAAGATTCGAAGACTTGATTTTCAAAGAGAAAGCTCCTTCCCCGTTGGTTACTGTTCCGATATTCTCACCAGGCAGAAAGACATTCACGAACGCTACAGGACGCCTGCTCACCTCATCCCTGACCACTCCCCTCACGGTCACATCAAACCCATCCTGTCCTGCGGCAGAAGGCGACAGAAATCCAATGCAGGACATCAATATGAAAGTCAATAGCTTTTTCATGATACCAATCCCCCACAAAGTTAATAAAACAAATAAGATATGCAATGGTTAGGAGTTTGCAGAAATATTCGTATCTTCGTCCGAAATGGATTAAAAATAAGAAATGGAACAGAACGAAACACACAGGAAATACATGCAAATGGCGGTTGAAGAGGCCAAAGCAGGTATATTGAACAATGACGGCGGGCCTTTCGGGGCGGTCATTGTCAAGGACGGGGAAATCGTTGCCACCGGTCACAACCGGGTGCTTGCCAACAATGATGCCACTGCCCACGGCGAGGTTGAAGCCATCAGGGCGGCAGGACTTAAACTGAACACCTACGATTTGTCCGGATGTACGCTATACACGACAGGAGAACCTTGCCACATGTGTCTGTGTGCCTGCATGTGGGCAAATATCGATAAGATTTATTATGGCTGCACCATTGAAGACAATGGCCTAATCGGCTTCAGGGATGACAAATTCGACAAGATATTCGGAGGTCGCGACAAACTGGAGGGCTTTATGACCGAGGTTGAACGTCAGAGCTGTCTTGAACTCTTCAATTTCTACCGTTCTCTCAAAAGAAAAATATATTGACAGGGATGAAATATTTCGCAATCATAGGCCTTATCAGCATCCCATAAACCATTTGCTGCCCGGAATGAAGGAAAGGAGCTTACTTGTGACAGCGCAACAGACAAATGAAAGAAATGCTATGCAAGGAATGGCAATATAAACGGGGATAACAGGCTCGGCAGGGTTGCCTCCCACAAAAATTCCGGCAATAGGTGCAAGGAAGAAAAGGTGCATAAGGTACATCCCGAAAGACAGTTTTGAGAGACCGGTAATGAAGGAAGGTGCCTTCTCAATGCAGGTGAACATGAGGAAAGCGCCGAAAGATGCGAGCAGTACGTTAGGAGTGCAGAATTCCCACGACCACTCAAGCAGAGGGGTTTCAATATTTTCTCCGGGAACACCCATATACCAGAACGACCATCCTGTGAATGCGGCACCTGCAAGGAAACAAACCAAACCGACGAAAAGACGTCTGTTCCTTGACCAGTTGAGGTGATGGCGTATATAGTGGGCCATCACCAGATAGCCGAGGTAACCCGAGCAGTACCAAAGCATTGTAAAGCCATTCCAAAAACATTCTCCCCAGAGTTCAGGAGTTATGAACCTGTGTATCCATGGAATCAAAGTAGAAATGCCGAAAATTCCAAGGAAAATAAGTTCGTCCTTTGCCGAAGCCCTCTCAAGCCACGGCGAGACCACGGGGATAATCAGATAGATGCTGATAAGAGGATACATGAACCAAAGATGTCCCGCCATGGACGGGAAATTGAAAGGCAGCATCTTCAAATCGGAAATGGACTGTTCCCAACTCATTCCACCCCACGCAAGAGGAAGGAAAGTATAAAGAAGCATGAAGGTAATCATCGGAGGGAGGATGCGTGAGAAACGCTTTTTGTAGAACTCTCCCATTGACAATCCGGGTTTGAGGGGCACAAGCAGAAAAGCCGAGACTATCATGAACAGAGGCACACAGGTCCTGCCCACAAAACCATCATAGAAAGCAACCCAGAAGCGGTTGCTCTCGTTGGCAAGGAAAGAGACATTGCCCGCGAGGCCAGAGCTGTCAGCGGCATAAAAATTCTCACTGGCATGTACAAGCATTACAAGAAAACAAGCTATAACCCTTATGTAGTCAATAAAAGCTATGCGTCCTTTTTCTGTTATCGAATTCATTTCACTCCCCTTTTATCGAAATGTAAGTATGTATCAGTTATTCAAAATGGTATTGGCCTTTGCCGGCTGTCAGTTTGCCGTACTGGACGGCATTTTTCGGGCAATAATGATAGCAGGCCATGCATTGCAGACAGTTTCCGTTCCATTTCGGACGCTTCCCGCCTTCCGCCTTCATTTGTCCATCCTGACCTTTTCCTGAAGAATGTTTCAGATTCTCCATCGTGATGTTGTGAACAGGACAGGAGCGGACACATATTCCGCAACCGATGCAGTCGTCGGTCGTATGGAAAGCAGAGTCTGAAATAGTGAGGTCGAAAAGGGTTCCGATTATATGGGTGTTGATCCATGGGTGTTTGCCAGGAATGAGGTCTGACACAGTCTGTCTGCTTCGAATCTGCTCTGCAACAGCTGGAATTTTTGCCCTGACTGCATCATTCTTCAATTTTGCATTTTCCTCCGTATCCAGGCTGAATCCGGGAAAGCAAAGGTATGTTTCCGGCATCTGGAAGGTGAAGCAGGCATCCAGTTCAAGATTAACGGTAGAAAGTATTTTGCGGAACTGTCTGTCAGTCAAGCCAATATTATCTCCGCAAGTGCATGCGAACCAGACATATTCAGGTTTTCCTTTCCAGCAGGCGTTCTTTATGAAATCCCGAACGAGAGTCGGAACGTCCCACGCATAAACCGGGAAAACAAAACCAAGGAGCCCGCCTTCGCAATCAAACTCCTCAAGGCCCTTGTCAATCAGGTCCGGGATGAACTCCAAATCCTCCCCAAGTTCCTTTGAAAGACTTTCTGCCACATATCGGCTATTTCCACATCCGGAGTAGTAATAAATCATCTTCTTTTAATTTTTACCATGCAAATGTAAAAATTATTATTTATGATTTTTCAAGTCAAATTCAATTTGTAAACTTCCCCTTTATGAATCCGGGGGTAATGTTTGACTAAAGTATCCGATAGATGTCCCGACTACGCCCGAAAAGACAATTACGGAATCAGAACGCTATGCAGACCGGCTGGTCATTCTCAAAGTTCAGAGTGCTGACCGGCTGCTCCGAAAGCGTACCATCCTTTCCGGATCATTTTCATCTACCAGATACCCTGTTTCTACAATCATCACATCGCAACCGAATTTCTCACTGACATGCTTGATATTCTCAATACAGTCCGTTATTACCTGGTCTTCGTCTGCCCTGAATCCATTTTGGGATTATATCGTTATCCTACTTACCGCCGGTACAGGCGGGAGAGCTTTGCCGCAGCCTTTTCAAGAGATTCAGTTGGCTCTATTATGTTGAAATCTTTCCAGAAATCACGATCCCAATTGCAAGGCGCAGACTCGTCAAAATAATCTCGGTTGCCGAAAGACTCCGAATGTGGAATGGCCGAAGCAGGAGCCTCATCCATATCCACCACGACCATCTCAGAGCTGGCGATGTAGGCAGAGGCAAACATACGGCGCTTCCACTCGCATCTGAACCTGAGCAAACTCTTGACATAATCCAGAAAAAAAAGTTCGCCGCGCATGCGGTACGATACGACAAAGCTTGCTTCAAGGCATCTGAATCTCAGGCCTACTTTTTCAAGATTCGAAGACTTGATTTTCAAAGAGAAAGCTCCTTCCCCGTTGGTTACTGTTCCGATATTCTCACCAGGCAGAAAGACATTCACGAACGCTACAGGACGCCTGCTCACCTCATCCCTGACCACTCCCCTCACGGTCACATCAAACCCATCCTGTCCTGCGGCAGAAGGCGACAGAAAACCAATGCAGAACAACAATATGAATGTCAATGTTTTTCTCATGATACCAGACCTCCACAAAGTTAAGAAAATATATTATATACGCAAATGATGGGAGTTTGCAGCATTTATTTCGAAACTTCGTTTCCCTTGATAAAGACTGAAAAATGGTACAGGACGAAAAACATAGGAAATAGATGCAACTGGCGGTTGAAGAGGTCAGAGCTTGGTGTAAACCGCACGAATCGGAAGACCGGTGTACCGGTCTGCACCTGAGTTCTGGCCGGGAGCGGAGTCGGTGTTCCTGAAGACGGTGGAATAAGCTTTGGCAATATTGTTCGGATTGGAAGTGCTTGACCAGTAATAGCCGTAATCAGGCTGGGAAGCAGTAGTGCCGTTGTTGTAACCCTGATATGGGATTACCAGAGTTTTGCCTGTCACTTTGCTTGTCAGAGTAATCTTTTTCGACACAACCTGGTAAGTGCAGGCATCGAAGAGCTCCTGCCACTCGGCCCAGGTAGGAGTTCTCCACTCCCCTCCCCAGGTGTTGCGCGCGGCATCATAGATCACATCCCCGCTGTAATCATAGCCCGCAGGAAGATCCTTAGGCTTGGTGCCGGCGGTAAAGGAATTGTTATAATTGGTGTACGAAGAATTACCGAATGAAGAGGTGGTCTGGTTGACTCCCCACATGAAGCAGTGCCCGGCAAGGCCGCTGATGTTGTCGGCAGTGGCTGCCTCGTTGTCTTCAGCACCGAGATTGAAACTTGCCCACATCACGGACGTTCCCATGTCCACGGCAGTGGAATAAGGCACTTTGGGAGCATGCTCGTCGAGGAAATAGCAATGCCCGGCCTCGGTGTTGATGGGGAAGATATTCTTGCTGTTGCCGGTTTCGAACTTGTACAACTTCTTGTC
>CALZOR010000048.1 GCA_945827785.1 uncultured Bacteroidales bacterium
TCGAGTCGAGCCTGTAGTCACGAGGAGTCCTTGTAGCATAGACAAGGTCAACGATATAGCGCTCAATCTTTTCATCCATATATACGTCCTTCACGACCTGGCGGGCCCTTACGATGTCCTCAGGTTTGAGAACGGCCTGTGCCTTAGGAAATTCGCCCGAGTTGTTCATGCGGATAATCATCCTCTCCTCTTCTTTTTTCGGGTAGGTCACGACGACCTTGAGCATGAAACGGTCGAGCTGGGCCTCCGGAAGCGGATAGGTTCCTTCTTGCTCAATCGGGTTCTGAGTTGCCATCACCAGGAATGGCTCAGGGAGTTTGAAGGTCTCCTCTCCAATTGTCACCTGCCTTTCCTGCATGGCCTCGAGAAGGGCCGACTGCACCTTTGCCGGAGAACGGTTGATTTCATCGGCAAGGACGAAGTTTGCGAAAACAGGACCTTTCTTAATCTGGAACTGTTCGCTTTTCTGGGAATAGATCATCGTTCCGAGAACATCGGCAGGCAGGAGGTCCGGGGTGAACTGGATACGACTGAACTTGGCATCGACGGCCTGAGACAATGTATTGATTGCCAAAGTTTTGGCAAGTCCAGGTACACCTTCGAGCAGGATGTGTCCGTCAGCCAAAAGGCCTATGAGAAGATTTTCAACAAGATGTTTCTGTCCGACAATCACCTTGTTCATCTCCATAGTCAGAATATCCACAAAAGAACTCTCCCTCTGGATCCTGTCATTCAATTCTTTGATGTTTATGCTGTCCATATTGTTATGTTTTGTTGTTTTCTCTATTTTTGCAGAAGTTTATTCCTTAAACAAAATATCCCACAAATTTACATTAATTCCTTAACAAGTGCAATGAAACGGTACATAATAAGACTTTCTTACGACGGCAGCGCATTCTGCGGATGGCAGATTCAAAACAATGCTCCATCAGTACAGCAGGCGCTTGAGAATGCTCTCAGCACACTTTGTCGTGAGTCCGTCCATGTGACCGGAGCAGGCAGGACCGACACCGGGGTGAACGGAATCAACTACGTGGCGCACTTCGACGTCAGCAGCAGCGAGGTCCCGCAAGCGGCGCAACTCTGCTACAAATTGAATGCCATCCTGCCCAAGGAAATATGCGTCCATGAAATACGGGAAACCGGTGAAGATTTCCATGCCAGATTCGGAGCCGTTTCAAGGCGCTACCACTATTTCATCAACTTCAACAAAGACCCCTTCTGCAGCCGCTTTTCGTGGAGGTGCAGGACACCTCTGGACATGGAAGCCATGAACAAGGCCGCCGCCTATCTTTTGGGCACCCATGATTTCAGCTGCTTTGAGAAGACCGGCGGGAACAATGCCACCTCAATCTGCACCGTAACTCATGCAAGGTGGGAGGTATATACCCCCACACATGTAGCTGTAACAGGGTTTCAGTGCCGCGAAGGAGACTACATCGTTTTCACAATCCAAGCAAACAGATTCCTCAGAAACATGGTGCGTGCCGTGGTCGGATCCCTCGTCGAAGTCGGGCAGGGGAAACGCAGTCCGGAGTGGATTGCAGACCTTATCGAGTCCGGCTCAAGGTCCGATGCCGGGACATCCGTTCCCGGGAATGCTCTTTTTTTCAGCGGGGCTGAATTTTAATTTTCGGAAGTCTGAATTTTTTCTTATTTTTGCACGATTTACGGATATACAAAAACAATATAAACTATGCTTTTCAATCTTTTACAGGCAGCCGTTGACACAACGGCAATTGCTCAGGCAGCACCCCTTCAGCAGGAGATGAAACTCTCACTGATTGACATGGCTGTCAAGGGAGGATGGCTGATGATTGTCCTCCTCCTGCTTTCTATTCTTGCAATCTATATCTTCGGCAGCAAGTGGTGGATGATCCGCAAGGCCAGCAAGATAGACAAGAACTTCATGAAAGATATCCACGACCTCATCCATGAGGGAAAAATCAAATCTGCGACAGCTCTCTGCCAGAAATACGATTCTCCTGTTGCAAGGCTCGTCGAAAAAGGCATTGAAAGGATTGGAAGGCCTCTCCAGGATATCCAGACCGCTGTCGAGAACATGGGAAACGTGGAGGTGGCAAGGCTTGAGAAAGGTCTGCCTATGCTTGCAACCATCGCCGGAGGTGCCCCTATGATCGGATTCCTCGGAACGGTTTCCGGAATGATCGAGGCTTTCTTCCGCATGTCAACAGCGGGCAACAACATCGACATCACCCTTCTTTCAGGAGGTATATATGAGGCCATGGTTACGACCGTTGGAGGTCTTTTCGTGGGTATCATCGCTTATTTCGGATACAATTTCCTCACATCCCAGATTTCGAATCTGGTGTTCAAGATGGAAAACACGACCATCGAATTCATTGACATGATTCACGAACCGGTGGTAAACGAGTAGGCCATGGCAATCAAGAGAACAACCAAGGTGGATGCAGGATTTTCGATGTCGTCGATGACCGATATCGTCTTCCTGCTGCTGATATTCTTCCTTGTGACCTCAACACTGATAAACCCGAATGCCCTGAAGCTCCTGCTTCCAAAGAGCACGGGTCAGGTGTCTGCAAAGGCTACTGCAACGGTTTCAATCAAGCATTGGAAGGATACGGACACATATTCATACCATATCAACGGGAATGAAACTCCTGTCAGGTTCGATATGATAGAGGATGAACTGATAGACCTGCTCCAGAGCGAGGAAGACCCGACATTCTCAATCTATGCAGATGAGACAGTTCCTGTTGGAGAAGTCGTGAAGGTCATGAACATTGCAAAAAGAAATCATTACAAGGTCATAATGGCCACCTCCCCGGAATAGGAAATGGCAAATAAAGAATACATGGATAAAAGGCGCAAGCAGGGCAGGAAATCGACGATAACAGGTATTTCGCTGACTATCATTGCTCATGCTGGCGTTCTGGTGTGTTTGGGAACCACCGGATTCACTTATCTTGACCCGCCGCCACCGGAGAGGGAACAGATTTTGATAGAATTCGATGAACCCGAAATTTCAAAGCCGGAACAGGTCTGGAACGGGACCAGGCCGCAGGCCGTACAGCCGGACCCAGCCAATCCGATTAATCTTGTACAGCAAGCTGAAGCCCAGGCTGAAGGCACAAAATCCAATGAGGCGCCCCAGGCCGTGGTCGATGATTTCGGAGACGTTGACATCAAGCAGCCCGAGCCGGAAAAGGAAATTAACCGAAGGGCTCTTTTCCACGCCGCAGACAACAAGACGCAGAAAGACACGGTGGCACCTCAGGTGGCAGACAGGGTAAGCGATGCCCTCAAGGCAGGCCATGCTCAGGGCAACACAAAGACAGGCGAAACCTCCGGCCAGCCGAATGCGAAACTTGCCGGCAGAAGCGTCAACGGGACACTTCCGCGTCCGGCCTACTCCGTGCAGAATTCAGGTACCGTCGTGGTGAAAATCTGGGTTGACAACTATGGCACTGTGCAGAAGGCAGTTGCTGGAGCCGAGGGTACTACGGTGTCTGACAAGGAGTTATGGCAGGCAGCCCGGAAGGCGGCTCTCGGAGCACACTTCAACATGAGTGCAGATGCGCCGGCAATGCAGGAAGGTACGATTACCTATATATTCAAACTGAACTAACAAGTCACAGCCGTGAGGTGTGGCAATACAACAGATTATCTAATAATTAATTATGCCGAAAGGCAAGAAAACAATGGAAGACAACAAAAGAGGCGGCTATGGCCGCAGGACTGAAGGCCGTAGGGATTACGGCAGAAGTGATTCAAACAGGAATTATGGTGAGAAACGTTCATACGGTGACAAACCGTCTTATGGAGAAAAAAGAACCTACGGCAGCAAACCCTCATTCGGAGGACACTCAAATCGCAGGAACTTCGGTGACAAGCCGGTAAACTATGGAGAGAAGCGTTCATTCGGTGAGAGGAACTCATTCGGAGAGAAACGTTCATTCGGAGACAAACCTTCGTACGAAAGGAATTCTGAGAGACCGTCATACGGAGAAAAGAGGACCTACGGCAACAAGCCGTCATTCGGAGGAAATTCAAATCGCAGGAGCTTCGGCGAGAAGACGTCAAATTACGGAGAGAAACGTTCTTTCGGAGAAAAACGTTCATTCGATGAGAGAAGCTCATTCGGAGAGAAACGTTCTTTCGGCGACAGGAAGAGGACATTCTCTGACAGGAAGCCGTCCGGAAGGCCGGGTGCAAAAGGCTTCGGCGGAAAGAGAAACGCTTATGGAGACCTCAACTACTTCCGCAACGAGGATGAGAGCGGAATCAGCAGGATGATAAGCCGCAGGCCTCAGATTGATTCGGGTGCATACTCAGACAACGATATGATAATGACCCCGGTGAAGGAGGAGGTAAGGCTCAACAAATTCATCGCCAACTCAGGTATCTGCTCAAGAAGGGAGGCTGACAATTTCATCCTTGCAGGAGTAGTTACAGTGAACGGTGAGGTTATTACCGAACTCGGAACCAAAATCAACATAAATACGGACGATGTCAGGTTCAACGGCGAAAGGCTCAAAGGCGAGAGCAAGGTCTATATCGTCATGAATAAGCCGAAAGGCTATGTGACGACTTCAAGCGACCCTCATGCCGACAAGACCGTCATGGACCTTCTGAAGAAGTGTCCTTCAAGGGTATTCCCTGTGGGAAGGCTTGACAAGAATACCACCGGAGTGCTCATGTTCACCAACGACGGAGAGATTGCCGAGAAACTCACCCACCCTTCTTATGACAAGAAGAAGATTTATCAGGTTTCCCTTGACAGCAAGCTCAAGCAGGAGGACTTCGACAAGATCATGAGCGGAGTGGAGCTTTCTGACGGTGTAATCGCGGCAGATGCCCTTGAGTACATTGAAGACGACGACCACCGCAAGCTCGGAATCGAGATCCATTCCGGCAAAAACCGTATCGTCAGGAGGATATTCGAGTCCCTGGGTTATGAGGTGAAGGCCCTTGACAGGGTTTATTTCGCAGGCCTTACGAAGAAAGGCATCAAGAGAGGAGACTGGAGATACCTCACAGAGGGCGAGACCAACCTTCTTAAGATGGGAGCATACCTTTAATATATGGATAATCAGCAGAACAAGAATCATCGCGCAGGATTTGTCAACATCATCGGTAACCCTAATGTCGGCAAATCCACGCTCATGAATGCCCTTGTAGGCGAAAAGCTTTCGATTGTGACCGCAAAGGCGCAGACCACAAGGCACAGGATCATGGGAATTGTCAACGGAGACGACTATCAGATTGTCTATTCCGACACTCCGGGCATCCTCAAGCCTAACTACAGGCTGCAGCAGAGCATGATGAATTTCGTGGATACCGCAATCGGCGATGCCGACATCGTGCTTTATGTGACGGACACTGTCGAGAAAAGCGACAAGAATGCGGAGTACATCGCAAAACTCCAGCATGTTGAATGTCCTGTAGTGCTGGTTATCAACAAGATAGACATCAGCACCCAGGAAAAGGTCCATGAGCTCATGCAGTGGTGGCAGGAACAGCTTCCGAAGGCCGTCATCTATCCGGCTTCCGCTCAGGAGAAGTTCAATCTGGACAATATCTTCGAGGCGATTGTCAGCAGGCTCCCTGTGGCACCGCCATGGTATGACAAGGATGTGTTCACCGACAAGAACCTGCGTTTCTTCGCATCGGAAATCATCCGCGAGAAGATTTTCCTCAACTACAAGGAGGAGATTCCATACAGCTGCGAGGTGACGGTGGAGGAATTCAAGGAGGGCACGGAGAGATATGACATCAGCGCAGTAATCTATGTCATGAGGGAAAGCCAGAAGGGTATCATCATCGGAAAAGGAGGCGCCTCTCTCAAGAAAGTTGGCACCCAGGCCAGAATCGACATGGAAGATTTCTTCCAGAAAAAGGTGTTCCTGAGGCTCTTCGTAAAGGTTGACGAAGACTGGAGGGAAAGCAAGAAGGAACTCCGCCGCTTTGGTTATGAATATTGATTAAAAACGGGAAATATGGATATTGACGACATCGACCTTCCGGGCGAGGACTACGAAGCAACGGAAGATGGACAGACAGACTCGGTCACAGTGGACAGCACACCTGGCAAGTTTGACAAGCTGATTGGAGAAAACAGCCGCAAGTTCAAGCTTTCAGGGATGTTCAAGGAATGGTTTCTGGACTATTCCTCTTACGTGATTCTGTACAGGGCCGTGCCTCACATCGTTGACGGCATGAAACCGGTGCAGAGGCGTGTGCTGCATGCTATGTGGAGAATCGACGACGGAAGATACACCAAGGTCGCGAACATCGTGGGCCAGGCAATGCAGTTCCATCCTCACGGCGATGCGTCAATCCTCGGAGCCCTCGTTCAGCTCGGTCAGAAAGGCTTTCTGATTGACATGCAGGGTAACTGGGGTAATATCCTTACAGGTGACTCGAATGCAGCGCCTCGTTATATCGAGGCACGTCTGAGCAAGTTCGCCAAGGAAGTGGTGTTCAATCCCAAGACCACTTCATGGATGACCTCGTACGACGGACGAAATCAGGAGCCTGTAGAACTTCCTATCAAGTTCCCTCTCCTGCTTGCCCAGGGAGCGGACGGTATCGCAGTGGGTCTTGCATCTAAGATTCTTCCGCACAATTTCAACGAACTGATTGATGCGTCAATTGCTATACTCCAGGGCAAGGATTTCGAAATATATCCGGACTTCCCTACCGGAGGATATGCCGACTGTTCAAAATATATGAAAGGACAGAGGGGAGGAGTTGTGAAAGTCAGGGCGAAGATAGACAAAATAGACAAAAACACATTGGCTATCAGCGAGATACCTTATGGTAAAACAACCCATGTTATCATCGATTCCATCCTCAAGGCAAAGGACAAGGGCAAGATCAAGATAAAGAAAATTGACGACCTGACCACGGACAAGGTGGAAATCCTGATTCATCTCCCGAACGACGTGTCTCCGGACAAGACCATCGATGCGCTCTATGCCTTCACGGACTGCGAGGTTTCGATTTCGCCGAATACCTGCGTCATCGTGGACAAGAAGCCTCAGTTCCTCAATGTGGATGACGTGCTCAGATACAGCACCCAGCATACCAAAGACCTGCTCGGGATGGAGCTTCAGATAAGGCTCGACGAACTGGAGAATGACTGGCATTACAGCTCTCTTGAAAAGATTTTCTTCGAGAACAAGGTCTATAAGATTCTCGAGAACGACGCCCGCTCATGGGAGGACCAGCTCAACGAGGTCTTTGCAGCCATGCTCCAGTATCAGTATCTGCTCAAGAGGGAGATTGTGATGGAGGACATAAACAAGCTTGTGGAGAAACCGGTGAGGAAGATTTCCAAGTTTGATGTGAAGGCGGTGGAAGAAAAGCTACGCGGAATCGAGGACGAGATGGATGAGGTACAGAACCACCTCGACCACCTTACAGAGTTCACTATCAACTACTTCAAGAATCTGAAGAAGAAATACGGCAAGGATTATCCACGCCGTACCGAGCTTGCCGGCTTCGAGTCCATTGCAGTTACCAAAGTCGTAAACAACAACGCCAAGCTCTATGCAAACAAGGCTGAGGGCTTTGTCGGCATAAACCTGAAGAAAGAGGACAATGCCGAATATATCTGCGACTGCTCCGATCTTTCGGAGATTATTGTCATCCACAAGGACGGCAAATACGTTGTCACCAAGGTGAGCGAAAAGGCTTTCTTCGGCAAGGACATCCTCTATGTCGGCATTTTCGACAGAAACGACCAGAGAACGATATACAATGTAATCTACCGTGAAGGCAAGACGGCCCTCAGCTATGCCAAGAGGTTTGCCGTAACAAGCATTACCCGTGACAAGGAATATGACATCACACAAGGAACTCCAGGTTCTGTAATTCTTTGGTTTACAGTCAATCACAATGGCGAGGCGGAGACTGTGAAGATATATTTCAGGCCGCGCCCGAAGCTCAAGAAGACAATCGACGAGTATGATTTCTCACAGCTTGGGATAAAGGGACGCGCCTCAAGGGGCAACCTCGTTTCGAAGAACCCTATCCAGAAGATAATGCTCAAGAGCAAGGGTGTATCGACCATCGGAGGAAAGGATATCTGGTTCGATGAAGACATCCAGAGGCTGAATGAAGACGGCAGGGGCATACATCTCGGCCAGTTCAATACCGGAGACCACATTCTTGCCGTTTTCCGCGACGGAACATATTATACAACTTCGTTTGACCTTAGCAACAGATATCAGGGCGACCTGCTCCTGATCGAGAAACTGGATTTGAACAAGACTTACACGGCTCTCTATTATGACAAGGCTGTGGAGGCATTCTATATCAAGAGATTCTCCTTCGACGTAAGCGACAACACTCCGCTGAGTTTCATTTCCGATGCAAAGGGCTCGTACCTTGTTGCCATCAGTGATGACAAACATCCTCAGGTCGAGGTCATCTTCGGCGGAAAGTACGAGCATCGCGAAGCAGACAGAATTGACGCCGAGGAGTTTATCGGGAAGAAGGGCATTCAGGCAAAGGGTAAGAAGGCCAGCCAGTACGACGTGAAGGAAGTGAGGTTCATCGAACCGCTTCACAAGCCTGAGGACGACCTGCCAACTGCCGAGCCGGAAGTCATTGAAAACCAGGCCGGCGAAATTGACAATTCCGATGTGGAAGACCCAATCGACACTGACGACGATCAGCTTACTTTGTTCTGAGGTTAGATTTTCAATTTTTAGAGTTTAAAAATTGGATTTGGAAATCCAAAATAGATTTGATATTTTTGCAAAGTTTTGATTACCTCAAATTCTTCAGGATTTGAAAATTGCAAATTTCTTAACCATATTATATACTATGAATGCACATAGATGTCCCACGATGGAAGAATTCAAGAACCTTCTGAAAAAACATTCTCTGAAGGCAACCCCACAGAGACTTGCCGTACATCAGGTGATGATGGAGCTCGGGCACGCCTCTGTTGACATGGTAACTGAAAAGATAAAAGACACCGGAGTCAAGGTTACCACAGCTTCAGTCTATAATATTCTTTCGCAACTTGCGCTGATAGGAATCTATGACCATCGGATGAGTTTGAACAACAAGATGTATTTCGATGTCAATGCTTATGGACACATGCATTTCTATGACATGGAAAATCACACATTCAAGGACATCATTGATGACGAACTGTATGAAATGATCCAGCAGAATCTGATGCGCAAGCGTTTCAAAGGCTTCAAGGTCGAAGACATCGACATCCAGATCATCGGACGCCCTACCCGCAAGAAATACGTCGCCAATGTATAAAAAAACGGAGCTGACTTTTTGGCCAGCTCCGTTTTTTTTATAGGGTTGCGAGGGTGTCGAGACAAAGTTCGACGAGCTCACGTACACGCGGTTTGTAGTCCGGATTGCTGGAGCCGATGTGACGGTTGGCGATGATGCAGCACACCGTGCCGGCGTTGTGCCCGAGATGTGCGGCGATACCTGCAACAGCAGAGCCTTCCATTTCGAAATTGGTAACCCTTTCATCTTCAAAACGGAATGACTCGAAAGTCTCGAGCATGTCCGGCATTGAAAGTGGCATGCGAAGTACCCTGCCCTGAGGTCCGTAAAAACCGGAAGCAGCGATGGTCATGCCTTTCACGGTGATATCCCTGAACGCGTCCGACATCTTCTTGCCGGCCCTGACAAAATAAGGATCCGGAAGATGTTTGTTCCAACCTACATGCTTCTTGAAAGCCTCTTCAATTTCCGGCATAGCAATCTTGTCGCGGTCTGCATACCAGTTCATAAGTCCGTCACAGCCCACGCTTATGTGGGAGAAGACAAATGATCCGAGAGGAATGTCGGGCTGGATGGCGCCTGAGGTGCCTATTCTGAGGATGTTGAGTGACTTTTTCTGAGCCTTCACCTCCCTTGTCTGAAAATCTATGTTTGCGAGGGCATCGAGTTCATTCATGACAATATCGATATTGTCGGTCCCGATACCCGTAGAAAGCACGGTCATCCTTTTCCCTTTGTAACTGCCTGTTACTGAAACGAATTCTCTCGACTGATGTCTGAATTCCTTGTCTTCGAAGAACTCCGAAACCATGTCAACCCTGCCGGGGTCACCGACAAGTATCACTGTATCAGCAAGTTCCTCAGGTTTCAGATGGAGGTGGAACACCGATCCGTCCGAGTTGATTATAAGTTCTGATTCTGCTATTCTCATAGTATTGACATTAAATTTGTGTACGGCAAAAATGCCATTTAAAACTTGAAACTTCTAATTTAGTTTTTCTATTTGAATTTTCCTATTTTTGTATAAATTTTCGAAAAATATGTGGACAAGAATTCAGATATTGTACATATCCATCGCCACCATCCTCGTGGGGGCGATGTTCTTCTGTGATTTTGCAACCATCATAGGACCGGAAGGCAGCGAGGTGACCATTGCCTACAGGGAGAAGATTCCTTTCCTGATTCTGAACATAATGGCCCTGACAGCCCAGATTTCAGCCCTTGCAAGCACAAAGGTCAGGTTCCTGCAGATGAGGGCTTGCATAATTGCAGCTCTCCTTCTGCTGGGATTCCAGATATGGATAGGCATTGATTTCTTCACCCACCGGAAGGAAATGATTTTCTCATTCACGGCACTCTTCCCTCTATTGAGCGCCTTCCTTGACGTACTGGCGGCACGCAACATAATGCTGGACGAGATGATGGTCCAGACATACCACCGGATGAAGGGCGGCAAAAAGAAAAAGAGCAAATAGCAGTTTCTAAGGCTTGAAAGCCTGACGGTTGGCAATGGACCGGCCAAGGGTAAGCTGGTCCGCATATTCCAGGTCGTCTCCGAACCCGAGTCCCCGGGCAAGGGTAGAGACCACGGGATTGAAGCGGGAAATCTGACGATAGATATAGAAAGAGGTTGTCTCACCCTCAACATCTCCGCTCAGGGCAAGTATGATTTCAAAAGGAGCCCCATCCAGGGACAATGCCTCGACACGCGAGACTAACTGCTTGATATTCAAGTCTGAAGGACCGATTCCATTTATCGGAGAAATGATTCCGCCAAGCACATGATAGACTCCATGGAACTGTCCGGTACCCTCTATGCTCATCACGTCGCGCACATTTTCCACGACGCATATTGTCCTGCGGTCGCGCGAAACATCAGAGCAGATTGAACAGGTTTCCTCATCCGAAATCATCATGCAGGTTGAACAATAGCGTACCTCGTTACGCAGGCGGCTGATTGCAGATGTGAAATGATCCACATTTTCCTGTGGCTGGCGCAAAAGGTGAAGAGCCAGACGAAGCGCACTCCTCTTGCCGACTCCCGGAAGGGAACTTATAGCCCCGACAGCATCTTCGAGCAACTTTGACGGATAATTTTCTTTATAAGACATAAGAACGAATCTATCATTTCACATCCTTCCTGCGGCGGAAGGCCTCATATATCATGGACATTCCTCCAAACAGAATCATGGTCACGGCCTGTGACTCATGGGACAAGGTCGCAAAGACAATACCCTGCGACATCGGCAGAAGGTAAATACTTGACAATGCGAGAGATACAACAAAATGGAAGGCTCCTATCCCCCCGGGAACAGGCACAATCCAGCCCAGACTACCGGCGAGGGAGAGGAAAAGGGCATCGACAAGGGTAAGGGAGTCGAGTTCAGGAACGGCCCACATCGTGGCAGCGGCCATGAGCCAGTATGAAGCCCAGATAAGGGCGGTATAAAGCAGGAACATCCACTTGCGGTCCATGCGGGCACAGGTAGCAAATCCCTGAAACACACCGGCTATGACAGAACACAGCTTCCCGCAGAAACGGTTTCGGTCCCTGAATCTCCAGACCAGAAAACCGGCGGCGGCAAAGCCAATGGCAAGGGCGGCAACAAGCCACCAGAGGCTGAAATCCAGCCTCGAAGATGCCGGCACCCAAATCTGATTTACAAAGAAATCCCCGAACTTGTTCCAGCGGGCAAGAAGAAGCACGGCAAGAAGCAGCAGCATCGAGACCATATCCCATGAACGTTCGAGGACGACGGTTCCAAGCACCTTCTCATACCCGGCCTTGCGGGAATTCGAGGAAATTACGCCGCAGCGGACGAATTCGCCGATACGGGGGAAAACAAAATTGGCAAGATAGCCGATGTTCACGGCATTGAAGGCAGTCATTCGGCTGAGCGAGGAATCGAGCGGAAGCATCAGCTGACGCCAGCGCAAGGCACGAAGCCAGAAGGCCAGGACTCCCACCACCATCGAAAGGGCAACATAAGCCCAGCGGCAGGACCTGAGGCCACTGACAAAATCCGCCCACTCAACGCCGCGGAAACTGATAAAGAGCATCAGTGCAGCGAGGAGGGCGGATATCAGGTATTTGAGAATATCTCTTGCCTTTGTTTTCATAAGCAGGCTTCCGGCCTAAACGAGTGCAAAAGAAAGTTCGCCCTTGCAGCAGAGTTTCCCGTCAACCTTGAGGACAGCCTCGCAGAAAAAGAGGGATCCCCGTCTGTTCACAAGCTTGGCAGTGATTTCGCAAAGATCGCCGGGCCTTACCACATGTTTGAAACGGACATTGTTGATTCCGCTGTAAAGAGTGGTCTTGCCCTGGATTTCATCCTTGACCAGCAAGGCGCAGCTCTGGGCCATGATTTCACACTGGATTACACCCGGGACGATAGGATTGCCGGGGAAATGTCCCCTGCAGAAAAATTCGTCCTCCTTGATGCGGTATTTTGCATGTGCAATACCGTCCTGGTCTATTTCAATCTCATCCACAAGGAGCATCGGCTCGCGGTGCGGGAGATATTTTTTCAATTCTTCTCTGTCCATGGTTGTGACTGTGTGCTATTTGATTTTTCTGAAAGCGAGACAACCGTTGTGACCGCCGAATCCGAGTGAATCTGAAATTGCGATTGTCACCGGAGCCTCCACAGCCTTGTTCGGAGTGTAGTCGAGGTCCAGTTCCGGATCCGGTTCATCAAGGTTGATTGTAGGAGGAATGATTCCCCTTGTGAGAGCAAGTACCGAGGCGATGGCTTCGATTGCTCCGGCTGCGCCGAGCATGTGGCCTGTCATAGACTTGGTTGAACTGATGTGAGCCTTGTAGGCATCTTCCCCGAGGGCAATCTTGTAGGCTGCCGTCTCCGACGAGTCGTTCAGCGCCGTACCTGTACCGTGTGCATTGATGTAGAGGACGTCGTCGCTGGTGTAGCCGGCCTCGTCAAGGGCCATGCGGATTGCAGCCGCCTGGGTTTTACCATCTGGTCTCGGGGCTGTGACATGGTGGGCATCACAGGTGTTGCCGTAGCCGCAGATTTCTGCAATTATGTTCGCACCTCTTGCCTTCGCATGCTCGTACTCTTCGAGGACAAGCATTGCAGAACCTTCCGCCATCACGAATCCACCCCTGTTCTTGTTGAACGGAAGCGATGCGTATTTCGGATCTTCAGCACGTGAAAGGGCCTTGGCATTGGCGAAACCTGCAATTCCAATCGGAATAGTTGCAGCCTCAGAGCCTCCGGCGATGATTGCATCAGCATAGCCGTGCTTGATTGCGCGGTAAGCCTCACCGATAGCATGGGTGGAAGTCGCACAAGCCGTTACAACCGGGACGCAAGGACCGCAGGCATTGTGTCTGATGGCGATGTTTCCGGCAGCGATGTTCGAAATCATCGTAGGGATGAAAAGCGGAGAAATCCACTTTGGTCCATCATTGAGGAGCTTCTCAGTTTCACGGACCTGTGTAGAGAAACCGCCGATTCCCGACCCGACATAGACGCCGAGCCTGAACGGATCGATGTTTCCTCCTTCCTCAGCAGAACTGAGCCCGGCCTGCTGCATTGCCTGTGCGGCTGCTGCAACGGCAAAGACGGTGAATCTGTCCTGTTTCCTTGCAAAGGCCGGCTCGATGCCGAACTCCGCAGGGTTGAAATCCTTCACCTCTCCTGCAATATGGACAGGGAGATCATCTGTTGGGAATGCCGTGATGAAGTCGATTCCACAGACTCCGTCAAGCAGATTCTTCCAGAATGTTTCTACATTGTTTCCAACCGGAGATATGACCCCGGTTCCTGTAACAACTACTCTTCTTGTCATAATTGATGGTTAAGAAAATATATTAAACAAGTACATTGGTATATGTGTCACGGATAACTTTCTCTGCGCCAAGGATGAGGTCTTCGACAATCGCCTTTGCAGGCTCAATCTTCTTCACCATGCCTGCGCACTCGCCGGCCATGTAACTTCCGTTCCTGTCACCTTCCTTGACAGCCTTTCTGAGAGCACCTGTACCGAAGGCCAGGATTTCCTCAGGAGTTACGTTCGGATCCGACTCCATCTTTGCGAAAGACTTCGAGAAAGGAGTCTTGAGCGAACGTACCGGGTGGCCAAGTGTCTTACCGGTAACGATTGTAGAGATGTCGGAAGCCTTGAGAATCTTGTCCTTGTATTCCTGGTGAGCGGTGCACTCCTCTGCCGAGAGGAAGCGTGTTCCGACCTGGATAGCGTCAGCTCCGAGCATGAAAGCTGCTGCAGCTCCCCTGCCGTCGCATATTCCTCCTGCGGCGATTACCGGGATGTCGAGGGCATCCACAATCTGAGGAATGAGAGGCATGGTGTGCAGTTCGCCTACGTGTCCGCCGGACTC
>CALZOR010000049.1 GCA_945827785.1 uncultured Bacteroidales bacterium
GCTCTGGTGTTGGAATTGGTAGACAAGAGGGACTTAAAATCCCTTGCCCAGTAATGGGCGTACGGGTTCGATCCCCGTCCGGAGCACAAAGGAAAGAGAGAGGGTGGCTTTGATGGCCACCCTCTCTCTTGCTCGTTTTTCTTTGAAAAACCGACCTTCCTAAGCCCCGTAGATTATTTGGTGCTGTCGTCAGGAAGAAGATCATCGCCAGGGGTTACATCCTCTGTAGAGCCGTCTGTTGATGGTTCTGAGATTTCGCGCAGGACGATGTTGAGGAATTTGCCATTGCTGCCGCTGAATCCGCAGAACCAACCTCCGACAAGTACTTTCTTGCCTATGAAAGCAGTCAGGTCCTGATCCGGGGACATGATTGAACCGACATGCGCAGTGGCGCCGTCAACATTCACATTCCAGTAGGTTCCCGTATATTCCAGAGTACCGATGAATTTGACATAGTCGTAACGGTCCCAATAGAATGAATCAAAATCAGCCGAGCTGGTCAGGTCAAAGTACTGGCCATACATATAATTACGCTCACTGGCATCAATGACTCTGATGTTTGAAATATTCTTCAGTTCAGGCAGATTATTGTATGTGACTTTTTCGCAGAGTACAGTTACCTGATTGCCTATTACCGGCTGGTACATGGACTGGTCCGTACCCTGATATACAAGGATAGTGTTTCCCCAGTAATATCCGATATTAAGGATAAATCCTCGTTTGTAAGTCGCTACCACAACACCTGTAACAGAGACCTTTGTGTTGTCGCTCAGGCTTGCTACTGAGTCATAGTCTTCGCATTCAACATAGCTGTCTTTGCAGATGAATGAGGCAAGGCCGTTTACAGGGTCAAGTTCTATGTCATAGATTCCGGTTGTGGTAACCTGGAAATTACCTCCATCCTGTATTACCGGCAGTATATCATAGGTTCCAATCGGCGTTGGCATGCTCACGCCTCCCAGATTGAATGCCCAGTCACCGTTTGCCCTGAATTTGAATTCGTCACCTTCTGTAAGGGTGATATCGTTGAGCTTATAGACATCGTCAGCAAATTCCATCGGGATGTCTTCTGACCAGGTTGACATTGAGCCGATGACAGCCCATGAGTATGTCTCTTCATTCTTATATTCAAATGCAGGGATTGCGCGGATCTGTGAACGCTCAAGAGTGAAGTCGCTCGAAATGGTCTTTATCATCTGGCCTGAGGCAGAATTGATCTTGATTGTAATTCCTCCCGTATAAGTCTGTGGAGGAAGGACGATGTAGCAGTCTGTTGCCTCTGTTTCCGAGAGCTTGGCATTGAGTACGTATCTGACAAAGTCGCTGCTGAGGCTGTCAACCATTTCAGTTGTAAAGCCTCCGTTGTCATTCATGATGATACGGCTGCCTCCGGACATCTTGACTCCGCTGTTTGATGTGATGTAGATGCTGCTGATATAGTCTGTTCCGGTGAGGCTCATTTTCAGGATTCCTCCCAGATTCTTGAATTGGAAAACGGTACTGTCGCTTTCTGCATACATCGGGAAGGCATAATCTGAGAATGATTTCTCAACTGTCATGACACCGGTAGAGTCAGCGCTCTGGCGACTGTGTTGTTCTTCCAGGAAGAACGGCAAGATCTCGCCATTTGCCAGATTAGATGCATTTGAACGGTATCCATAAAACGCAAGATAATGTTCTCCGGAAATATTGCTGGCAAATTTGCCGGAAGTTGTACCGATGCCATCGACAAGGTATCCGCTCGCACCTTTGAAGGAGCCATCACTCTGGCTTGCGAGAATTATGATTCCATCCCCGTCTGCCCATTTTGTCTTATAGACGCCTGATTCAGCATCAAAGTCAAGGTAGGTCTTGGTCTGTGGACCGAGGTCTGCTGTAAAGATCGTTGCATTGTCCTGAACCGGAGCATCGAATTCTGCCGGATTCTCCAAAGTCTGACATGCGGAAAGCATAGCTCCTGCAGCTATGGCCATACCAATTAGTTTTCTTTTCATAATCGTTGAGATTTATTGTTATTTCGATTCTATATCATCTCCAGGAATGACATCCTCCGTCGATGAACCATCATCCGGGTCTGGGTCCGGATTAGGGTCCGGATCTGGATCTGGATTAGGGTCTGGATCCGGATTAGGATTGGGGTCTGGGTCTGGATCGGGATCTGGGTCTGGATCAGGGTCAGGGAAATACGCCTCCTGGGTGATAGTCAGGGTCTGTTCATTGTTCTCGAATTTCACAATGATCTTAGCTCTCCTTTCGAGAGGAGTCGTGTTCTTTTCCACCGTGATTGTCATGGTGATGCTTTGTTCGGAAGCCTCACCGGAGGTGGGACTTATGCTGACAAAGTCTTCGCTCCAGCTAGCCTCCCATCCAACAAGAGGGACGAAGGAGACATCAATTGTTCCACCTTCAGAGCCTATGTTGTACTCCGTCTGGTCAAGAATGACCTTCTTTGGCTGGTTCAGCATATCGCAGGAAACAGCCATCAAGATGAGTGCGCACGCTGCGCAAAATTTCCATTTATGCATAATGTTTCTTATTTTTCTTTTGGCGAATATCAAACCCATGCGAAACAAAAGTATTTATTTTATTGTCGTAAATGTTAGCAAATTGACAATGAATCGTTCACAATCAGTAAAAATATTGTTCAAGATTCAGAAACGAATGATATCTTTGCCGTTAAACAGATAGAACACCATCTTATGTTGTATGATTGCTTATTCTTGATTTATGGAATGTTGATAATCTTCTATTCCCTGATGGCTTGGGTTTTCATGGATAAATGGGGAGACAGGGTGTACCGTATGATAGTATGCCTGATGGTGATTCTGTGCATAGGATGTATCAAAGATATTCCTTTTCTTTTTGACAGAAGTATATATTGTGAAGAGAATGACCATCTGTTGTCAGCAATTGATATGGTTGTCGTGCCAATGTATATCTTGATTATATATGAATTGCTTCGTCCGGGGTTATTGACAAGGCTAAAAGCATATCTCTCTGTTTCCCCGTTCATTCTGTTAGCTGTTTTATATGTCCTCACACGTGTGGATCTGTTCTATTATATTCTATTGGTTATATCTATAATTTTCGGAACAACTGCACTTGTCTGGACCACAATTGAGATTCCCAAATATCAGACAAGGCTGAAACAGAGGTATTCATACACCGACAACATTGATTTGCGTTGGCTCAGGGGAATTGTCTATGCTTTTTATTTTATTTTGGGACTATGGGTTGTTGCGTGTGTGAAGTTTGATGAAGTGGTTATAAATATCCTCTATTTGTGTGGAACTCTTGTGCTCGGGATGTTTATCTCATATTTCATGAACAGGCATGAATCGGTTCTTGCTGAATTTGAAGATGCCCCGATTCCGATGGATGATAGTTCTGCCGAAAAGGATGACCTGCTTGGGCGCAATCTGGATGAATATATGAGGGAAGGCAAGGCCTATCTGAATCCCAATCTGAAACTCTCAGACTTAGCCACTGCAATGGCAACGAACCGCACATATATAAGCAATTTCATCAATCATCAACTTGGGACGACATTTTATGACTATGTCAATTCCTTCAGAGTGGAGCACGCCTGCGGTTTGCTGACACAAACCGATAAGACAATTTCAGTCATTGCCGAGGAATCCGGTTTCAACAGCCCTCAATCTTTCATCAGGGTCTATACAAGAATCAAAGGTCTTTCCCCGACAGAATACCGCAAAGGAAGATAAGATATGATCCGGAAAATAATCAGAATATTTTGGAAAACTCTGGCAGTTATTCTGCTTGTGGCTTTGCTTGCCGTTGTTGTCACAAGCATAAGTCCGGTTTACCGTTTTGCTTCGCCGAAGCCTTTCTCAGGGGACGATATCTTCAACCCATATAAAGATATAGACACATCATATTGCTGGAAAAGGGCAAATTTCCATACCCATACAATGGTGGAGGGACCTCTTAATGAATGTCACCATACTCCGGCACAGGTGCTGGACTCCCTCCGGGGATTCGGCTATGACATCGTGACCTTTTCAAATCACAACGAACTGACGGATCATCCGACCGATCCGGACCTTCAGGTCAATCTGTATGAACATGGATATAATCTTTTCAAATATCACAAACTGGTTTTCGGATGTGAAAAGGTTTGCCGTTTCGACAATCTGATACCGCTCTTTGCCTTCCAGAAGCAGTTTCAGATAGATATTCTGAACAAAGGGTGCGATTTCCTCCAGATGAACCATCCCTTCCGCACAAACGGCACTTCACCTTTCCAGATGAGCCGGCTGACAGGGTACAGAATCATGGAACTCGACAGCGGGGTGACCACGGAGCAGGAATACTGGGACTGGGCCCTGAGCGCCGGACATTACAGTTTCGCCCTTGCAAATGATGACTTGCATTATCCTGACAGGAGCTGGTGTACGGCGGTCAGGTGCAATTTCCTCTGCACCCGCTCCGCTCGTTACGAAGACTTGAAGGAAACGCTCCTCGGAGGCTGTTACTACAGTATGAGGGTACCGGACTACGGCTCAGGGGACTGGAAGGTGAAACATCTTGAAAATGAGTCACTTCCGTCTGTTTCCAACATAGGTTTGAAGGATGGTGTGATTTTTATGAAACTTTCCGAAAAGGCTGACAGCATCCGTGTCACGGGCCAGGACCACAGGACGCTCTGCCTTGAAACCTCTACGGATTCGCTCGCCTATCATTTCCGCGGCGAGGACACCTATGCCCGCATCACCGCATGGTTTCCTGGAGGGGAAGTCATCTATACCAATCCGTTTGCACGTTATGATGCTTCGGTTTCTGACAGCCCTTATGTCGAGGCTCCGCATCCTGTGGATGTGCCTCTGACCATTCTCTTCAATCTTTTGCTCCTGCTTTTGGCATCGGCGGATATATATTTGATTATAAAAGTAATACGACAATGAAATTATTGAATAAAAAGGTCAGGCTCTCCAGTATGAGTGCCTTGCTCAGCATATTCACCCTTGTAGCTTTCCATATCCCTTTCTTCAGACATGCGGCTGAGAATGTGGAAAGCGGGTTCAATGCGGTTTTCATAATGGCAAGCCTGGTAGTCATCATGCTGCTTGCCAATTATTTCGCCTATTATCTTCTGCTTTGGACCGGACGCATCGTCGGGAAGAGCATCCTGGCATTCTCTTTTGTTGCCGATGCCATTTCCCTCTATTTCATAAATACCTATGATGTAATGCTCGATGACTCGATGATGGGAAATGTCTTCAATACCCAGTTTTCCGAGGCATCTGGGTTCTTCAGTTTATCGGCGGTCCTTTATGTGCTATTTCTCGGCATCCTTCCATGCATATACATCTTTGCAAGGAAAACAGACTATGGCTCAGCTAAACGTTTTGCAGGGAATGTCGGATGTCCGATTGCATTGATTGTTGCAATTGTTTTTGCCAACATGACAAACTGGCCATGGATGGACCGCAATTCCACTGTGCTGGGAAGTCTTCTGATGCCATGGTCCTACACTGTCAATTCCGTTCGTTACCACAACCAGGTCCGCGAGCGCAACCGTCAGGAGATTCTGCTGCCGGATGCGTCTTTCTCTGATGGACAGAAGGGAGTCTGCGTGCTGATAATCGGAGAGTCGGCTCGTCGTGACCATTTTTCCCTCTATGGCTACAGCAGGCAGACCAATCCGCTACTCGAACAGGATGGAGTCAAGGCCTATGTCGCCAACTCGGCTGCGACTTATACTACGGCAGGAGTAAAGGCGATTCTGGACCACAAACCTACCGACAAACTCTATGAAATATTGCCGAATTACCTGTTTCGTGCAGGAGCCGATGTCGTTTGGCGTACCAGCAACTGGGGAGAGCCGCCTCTTCATATTGAAAAATATCTGAAAGTGGAGGACCTGAAGGTGGCCTATCCGGATGCAGATGAGCATTATGACGGCATCCTGTTTGAAGGCCTGGGAGATTTCATTGCGTCATCTTCAAAGGATAAAGTCTTGATAATCATACACACAAGTACAAGCCATGGTCCGTCCTACAACAAGCACTACCCTCAGGAGTTTGAATTTTTCACTCCGGTCTGCAACACGGTTGAGATGTCCAAGGCCGATCCTCAGGAGCTGATGAATTCGTATGACAATTCAATCCTCTATACGGACTATCTCATCCATACGGCCATAGACCAGCTCAAGTCGCTTCCTCAGGAGTGGCGCCGTTGCGTAATGTATGTTTCGGACCATGGGGAGTCCCTAGGTGAGGGAAACCTGTATATGCACGGGGTTCCGATGTCCATGGCTCCGAAGGAGCAGATTGAGATACCTTTCATTGTCTGGACGGGCGATGGTACGGCGTGTCTGAAGGATCTTGACGAGGTGGGGCAATATCATGTGTTCCACAGCGTATTGGATTTTCTCGGCGCGGAGAGTCCTGTCTTCGACTCCGCTTTGTCTGTTTTTAAATAGTAAATGTCATCTCGACAGATTGAAACTATGAATACATTGTTTATAATAAATCCGATTTCCGGAAAAGGAAGACGGGCGAAAATCAAGGCGGCACTTGAAGGCAGCGGACACAGGGTGGTGGTTACTGAATATGCCGGACATGCGGAAATTCTTGCTCGCGAAGCGGCAGAAAAAGTCGTTGTAGCGGTTGGCGGTGACGGTACGGTAAACGAGGTCGCACGCGGTCTACTCGGAACGGACAAGACCCTTGGCATCATTCCATGCGGAAGCGGTGACGGTCTGGCAAGATGCCTCGGTATAAGCCATCATCTTTCCAAAGCATTGTCAATCATTGAAAAAGGCAGGACTCAGCCCCTTGATGCCGGCTTCATCAATTCGCGTGCATTCTTTTCCGTGTGCGGCGTGGGCTTCGATGCGGACGTGAGCAGGCTTTTTGCCGAGTCGGGACACCGTGGCCTGAAGACATATGTGGAGCAGGCTCTCAAGCTTTGGGCCGATTACAAGCCGGATACCTATACCATCAATATCGACGGTCGGGAATGGACTCAGGAAGCCGTGCTTATCACTGTCGGGAATTCGAATCAGTGGGGAAATGAAGCCAAGGTGACCCCTCATGCAAGCTGCTGCGACGGTCATCTGGACATCACCATCCTCGACAATTTCCACAGCATCGAGTTGCCGGTTCTGGCTACGGCTCTCATGGCGGGGCATTGCGACATCAGTCATCGCGTACATTGCTATACGGGCCGGAATATAAGTATAAAGCGCCCTCATGCAGGGGCTGCGCATTTTGACGGAGACTGGTTCAATACCGGGGATACTCTTGATATTTCCATCCGGCCTTCGGCCCTGAAAGTCTTGGTGCCTTGATTGCCATCAGCCATTGACCGAAGGTGAACATCCGGTCCTTCCGAGTATCGAGCACCGGTCTGTTGGCCTCGTTGAAGGACAACATCCGGTCCGGCGTAGGACAACATCCGTCCAGTCGAAGGACAACAATAATGAAGGAGATATAATATAGAACAACAATATGAAAAAACTGAAAATCGTATTCCTCGACTCAGCGACAATGGGCGACGTCACCTTTGCGCCGATCAGCCGTCACGGCGATCTGATACTTTATGACAGTTCCACCCCGGAGCAGGCAAAAGAAAGAATCTCAGATTGTGACGTGGTGATTATCAATAAGATAATCATGAACAGGGAGCTCATAGATGCCGGAAAGAACCTTAAGATGATATGTGAGGCTGCAACCGGAGTGAACAATATTGACCTCGACTATGCCGCATCCAAAGGCATCCCGGTACGCAATGCCGTCGGCTATTCGACCGATTCCGTTGTCCAGTCCACATTTATGCACATCCTTTCGCTTTGCGGCCATGCGCCATATTACGACAACTTCGTGAAAAGCGGAAAATACTCCGCCTCCAGGATGTTCACAGACGTGAGTGTCAACTGGTTCGAACTTGCCGGCAAGACCATTGGCATCATCGGTATGGGAAATATTGGAGGAAGGGTTGCAAAGGTGGCCGAAGCCTTCGGAATGAAGGTCGTATATTTCTCTACTTCAGGCACTTCGCATTGCACGGATTATCCTTCCCTGCCTCTGGACAGGCTGCTTGCAGAGTCTGACATAGTATCTGTCCATGCTCCGCTGAACGAACGCACCAGAGGTCTGATCGGAGTGCAGGAGCTTTCGAAAATGAAGCCGACAGCGATTCTTGTAAATGCCGGACGAGGAGGCATCGTGGACGAGGCTGCGCTTGCACAGGCGATTGATTCTGAAACTATTGCCGGCGCTGCGCTGGATGTTTTCGCCACAGAGCCTCTGCCTGCGGACAGTCCTCTTCTGACGGTACAAAAGGCAGACAGGCTCCGCCTTGCCCCGCACGTAGCGTGGGCCAGCCGCGAAGCCCGTCAAAGACTTGTCGACCAGATAGGCCGGAACATTTCGGAACTGTCGGAATAGGTGTTCAGCCCTCTTATTTAGTCTTGAAGACTATTGTGGCATCGACTGCGGTGGTGCCGTCGGTGCCGCTGAATCCGACGCCGTTTATGTGGAGACCGTATGTTGTTGAGGGACTTACAACAAAGTTGAATGTCAGTGTCTTGTGGTCTTCACTCCATGAATGGTCTTTCAGCTGAGGGAATTCATGTTCAGTCATGAAAATGGAAACCGCCCGTTTTACGGACAAATTGAGGGTATATCCCGGAGATGTACGGGTGAGGCGACCATCTCCGGATTCGCGGTTAGTTTTCTGCCGAGAGGATGTCCATCAGTTCTGTATTGAACCATACGTATTCCTTACCAATCTTTGATTTTGTAAGGAGACCGAGTTCTTCCAGGTCCGTAAGATACTTCTTGGCGGTATTAACGCTTTTAATTTTTTCTGAAAGAAGATTCTTCGGCCTGATGTATGGCTGCTCAAAGAGCTTTGGAATATCTATCTTGGCAACTGACGGTTTCCTGTTCCTTATGATTTCCTCTGTTTTTGATATGAGTGACCTTATCCTGTTAATCTTATAGACAGTGTACCCGGATGTCTGGATGACTGTCTCAAACATAAACAGAAGCCAATCCTTCCAGTTCTGAGTGCCGGTGACGTTACCCAGGTCAAAATAGTACTTGTCCTTATTCTGAAGGATGTAGGCACTCATATACAAAATCGGTTGATCCAGAAGCCCCTTCTGAATAAGATAAAGCAAACATATGATTCTCCCTGTCCTTCCGTTGCCGTCACGGAATGGGTGTATTGCCTCGAACTGATAATGTGCCATTGCCATTTTCATCAACGGGTCAACAGGAAACCGTTCATCATCATTAAGAAAATTGACAAGGTCATTGAGCAGTTTTTCCACAACTCCTTTCCCCCTGGGTGGCGTATATACCGTCTCGCCTATCAATGAACCCCAGCCCCGTTTTTTAATGACGATTTCTGCCTGATACGGTCGGATTCCATCGTGTGTCTGCTTAACCTTGCGATAGATTTCCATGATACATTCAACCGTAAGTTTTCCGGCCTTGATCATTTCAGCATAACCTTTCCACAGTGCTTCCCTATAGTGAAGTATTTCTTTGGCCGGCCCCTGGACATAGTCATCTTCCTGATAAGTCAAAGCTTTATATAGTTCGTCATCTGTAGTGAAGATGTTCTCGATAGCGCTACTTGCCTTTGCCTCGCGAAGGGCGATGGTATTCACGAAAATCGCCTGATTAGGCAGCATTGAAGCAATCCCTTTCAGTTCCGCCAGCTTCCTGCTGGCTTCAGCCAGTTTTTGAAAGACTATAGCATCATTATAAAGGTGCTCCGCCGGAGGTAGACCTGGCAGAGAGTTATATGGTATATTCCTGTCGTAAGGGTTCATTCTTTCAAAAGGTTTACTTTCAGTGGTATTGACAGATATCGTTTCATCTGTCAAAAATAACTATTTTTTGACAGATGGCAAATATTCTGTCAAAATTAACGTTATTGAGAACGGAGCGCGACTCTTTCATTGCCATTTTGGCTTCATCCAGGCGGGCTTGTGCAGCGGCAGGCAGCCACCGGCGGTCCTTCCCACTTCGTGGGCCCCTTCTTTTAGAGGAGAAGGTGTCGCTCGGCACTTTCAGCATAGTCCATGAACCCACCTGGTAACATTCTTACCAACATTCAGATACTACCGAATCGTCCGTAAAGTGTTAAACTCTACGGACGATTTTTTTGCCGACAATACCAGCACGATTGCTTTACGCAATCATTTTTCAATCAAATCTTTCACCTCTTGCTTCAGATCCATAAAGGATAACCTTTGCAGTAGGGGCAACTCTATGCAATGTCTCCTTTATCTGAGGAAAGTTAGCCTTTCTTATGCGGCCATATTTCCTATTCTCAATGCGTTGCTCGACCTCTCTTTCGAAGAGGACTCGGAGGAACTTTCTATAGTACCATTGGCCAGCAGTCGCATCGGTAATAATGTCATCTAGACTATCCTCACGGAACGGTTCATCTTTGGCCCTCATTGTCTGCAGGAACTCTTTTCCATTTTCTAATAACCTTCTCACCGGCAAGAGTCTCTGGAACAGAGTAATGGTTATTCTTTCCACATATAGTAGGCTGCTTGTCGGCCTTGTATTCCGCCAATTCAAAGCATCCTATCTCACCGGGATAGTCCTTCAGACTAGCAAGGTCGGCAAACGCCCTCCGGGCTTTCCGTCGTTTGTATGCACCTCTGTGCGGTTACATCCGGAAAAGAACAGGTGACATTGCAGACATAGAGGATATGGTGCAGGATGTATCGAAGCGCAATGCCTTCGTCATAGGCCCTGACCTCGATGTCCATGCGATATTTCAGCCACCTGATTTCCGTCTGGAGACTCAACCTTGAAACTCTGCGCCGTTGCAATTATCGGCAGAACCCACAATAGAAAGAGTATAATAATCCGCTTCATAATGATAAATATTCAAGTATTCATCATTATTAACGGACGAGTCCCCAAAAGTACTCAGTCAAGAATCTGGACTAGCTGATTTCACGCAATAATCCAGTCGTCGAGGCGGCGGAGCTGCGAGCTGAAGTTTGCTCCAACTTTGATGACGGTTCTGCCATCGGCTTGCCATGGCAGGGCATAAGCCTTGTCGTCGATCTGCTGCAGGGCCTGCTCGGCTGTGCCGTCGTACTTGAGTTCCATGACATAGATGTACTTGTCGGTTTTCAGGACGAGGTCTATGCGGCCGTTGCTGGTCTGGTGTTCGGCTTCGATGTAGAGGCCGCAGAGGGTTGTGACGATGAAAACTACATTCTGGAACCAGTTTTCTGTGTCCCTGGCAATTTGGTCGAATTTGGCTCCTGCAAAGAAGGATTGGAGCCTCTGCATGAAGCCTTCGGCGTTGCCGGACTTGATATCTTTGACAAATTGACCTATTTCAAAGGATGAACTGCTGTTGCGCTTTGCCGTATAGAACGGCAGCAAAAATTTCATAAAGCCATTCTCCACCTCACGGTTCGGGAAGCCAAGTTTATAAAGGTCAAACTCTCTGTCATAATCCTTGATAGTCAGATATCCGCTCTGGTAGATTACTGGGATGGGATTATCATCATTGAAAATGCTTCCAAGCATGTCCGAATCTGCTTCCATACCCGCCATCTGCTCCAGATTGAAGTCGGCCTTCTGAAGCAGTTCGACGAGGAAGGTCGGAGTGCCGGTCTCGAACCAGTAGCTGCCGTAGCGTTGTTTTGACAGTGTGTTCAGAATGCTGAACGGATTGTACATTCCGGGAGTGTCGTAGGTAAAATGATAGCCGTCGTAATCAACTCTGAGCTGCTCGTACGCCTGCTCGGGAGTCTGATTATTCGCCTGGGCAAGGGCTTTGATTTCTGAGTCAAAGTAACGATGGAGTTCCACTTCTGAAATGCCGCATATATCATAATAGCGGTGATCCATTGATATGTCATTCAGGTTGTTAAGGTCGCTGAAAACGCTGACCTTTCCGAACTTGGTTACACCTGTCAGAAGGGCGAACTTGATGCAGGCATCCTGACTTTTCAAGGCACCGTAGAAACTTTTCAAAGTGTCTCTGTATGCCTTCTGGAGTTCATCGTTCCCGATGGCCTGAAGCATTGGCTTGTCATATTCATCCACCAGAATGACCACATTCCTGCCAGTCTTCTCTTTTGCACGGCGGATGATGCCCTCGAATCTAGATGAAAAATCCGTCTCCTTTTCCCAGCTTCCATACAGCTTTTCCCATCCGGAAAGGGTTATGTCCAACATACTCTCCAGCGCTTCAATGGAATCATATTTTTTCGTATTCAAATCCAGATGCAGCACCGGATACTCCACCCAGTCCTTCTCCAACTCAGCCACAGCCAACCCTTCAAACAGCTCCTTCTTCCCAAGGAAATATGCCTCCAAGGTGCTGATAAGCAGACTTTTACCAAAACGCCGAGGACGGGAAAGAAAATAATATTTTCCCTCCGACAGCAATTTGTACATCAAAGCTGTCTTATCTACATACACATAGCCATTTCGGCGAATCTCCGAAAAACTCTGTATTCCAATAGGGTACAACATATCCTCAGCAATTTGTTCGACTTGCGAATATACAAATTATTCTCCACTTTCACCAAGGTAGAACCTTATGAATGTCATGGAAGACTCAAACGCCATTTTAGAAATATTTCTTCTCGTTTCGGTCAAGCGCAATGAAGATGAAGAGCATGGCGGTGAATCCCCAGAGGGAGGAGCCGCCATAGCTGACAAAAGGCAGCGGGATGCCGATGACGGGCATCAGACCGATGGTCATGCCGATATTGATGAAAAGATGCATGAAGATGCAACAGGCCACACAATAGCCATAAATCCGGGTGAAGGCCTCACGGCTCCGCTCGGCGTCAGCAATGATCCTCCATATCAGGAAGACATAGAGCAGAATCACAAGAGCCGACCCGAGGAAGCCCCATTCTTCACCTATGGTGCAGAAAATGAAGTCTGTACTCTGCTCCGGAACGAAGCCGTAAGTTGTCTGTGTGCCATGGAGATAGCCCTTGCCGGTCAGCCCTCCCGAACCGATTGCTATCATTGACTGGTTCACATTGTAGCCGACTCCGCTCGGGTCTTCCTTCATTCCGAGGAGTACCTCTATTCTCTTGCGCTGATGGTCCTGAAGCACATCGGTGAAAATAAAATCAGCAGAATATACCAGCATGAATCCCCCGACCATCGCCAGAAGCGCCAGATATGTGAAACGGTTGCGCTGCCGGAATGCCGAGTACACGGCAAAAGGTATCAATGCTGCCACCACGGCAAGAAGAATATAGACAGGACGTATCTTGGAGATAAACGGCAGTTTCTCCACCCCGGCCTCAATCGCCTCAGCCTCGGTGGCATAACCCGTAATCAATTCTGCCAGGGCAGACATTCCCATGGGCAGGAAGGCCAGAAGCACAATCGAAGGTATGCCAATCATGAGCCACCATTTGAACTTGCCGGCATATAGACTTATACAAAAGGAAGCCACTCCGGCAAGGACCAGCACAGCCACGAAAGGCGAAGCCGTGAGAGTCAGGATGAACGACAGGATGGCCATCCCGAGGATAAAGATCAACCACCCGGACAGACCTTCCCGGTAGAGCATGAAAATGAACCCGACATAGACAAGGGCAGAGCCCGTCTCACTTTGCAGGACAATGATAGCCATCGGGACCAGGATGATCAAAGCAGTGATAATGAAGTCTTTGGCTTTGCTCATCTTGTATCCGAGCTGGCTCATGAAAGTGGCCAGCATCAGCGAGGTCGCAATCTTTGAAATCTCCGCAGGCTGGAATCTGACAGGCCCGAAAGCAAACCACGACCGCGAGCCCTTGACTTCGATTCCGAGAAAGATCACCGCGACAAGAAGCCCTATGGTGGCCAGATAGATCGGGAGGGAAAAGCCTTCATAAACCCGGGGGTTGATGAAAAACAGGATGACCGTTCCGATGACGAATGCAGTAATCATCCATACGAACTGCTTCCCGCTCCTGCTGTCGAAATCAAAAATCGAGGCAGGCTCGGCAGAGTGCACCGAGGCATAGATATTCGCCCATCCGATGAAAACGAGCACCAGATAGCAGATTACCAGCGGCCAGTCGATTGTCTTTGTCAGACTCCTGCTCCTATTTCCTCCTGCGTTGATCATAACTTATTTTACTTTGACCCTGTCAAGCAGGTTGCCTTCCAGAATCCTTTTTTCCAAATCTTTTCTTGAAATCTCTCCCGTGAGGTACATTTCCGTCAGCAGGGAAGCAATCGGCGCCGCCCAAGTGGCTCCGAAGCCTCCGTTTTCCACATAGGCAGCCACTGCAATCTTCGGATTGTCCATCGGCGCAAAGCAGATGAAGACGGAATGGTCCTGTCCGTGAGGGTTCTGGGCCGTGCCGGTCTTTCCGCAGATGTCCAGCCCCTTGACTGCCGCAACGCTGGCCGTACCACCGGACCCGTAGCCGCTGTTGACCGCCCTGTACATGCCTCCGATAACCTTCGGAAAATGGGTTGTGTCCACCATCGTGTAGTGCC
>CALZOR010000050.1 GCA_945827785.1 uncultured Bacteroidales bacterium
CTCGTATGTCGTCCTTCCGTAGAGTCCGCCTGTATCATTGATAAGATTATCCAAAATCCAGGAATTGGCACTTCCGCACACGACGACCATAAGGTTGTCTCTGTGACATCCCCATGTGTTCCAGAAAGCCTCGAAAGCGGTCAGAAAACCAGAACGCGGTGTATCCAGCCAAGGAAGTTCATCAAGGAATACAACCTGCCTACTTCCATCATCAATGCTGCTCAAAAGCTGCTCAAGCATGAAAAATGCGTCCAGCCATGATGCCGGTTGTTTGCTTTTCTTCATACCATGCAGCAGAAGAGAATGATAGAAATGCTTCAACTGGTCCTTGAGCAGGTTCTTCTTGCCTGAATCCTCATTGTTTGGAGAGAGTCCTGCATGTCTAAAGGTTATTCGACCTTTCAATGCCTCGTCAACCAAGAATGTTTTTCCTACTCGTCGTCGTCCGTAAACAGCTACCATTTGTGCCTTGTCGCTGTTGTACAAGTCATTCAACTCTCGAATTTCTTGTTTTCTGCCGATTATATTCCCCATAAAAATGCTTTTATTTCCCTGCAAATATATAAATTATATTGATTGCAGGGAAATAAAATGAATATTTTCTTTGTCAATCTGCATAAAATCGTTAAATTTGGACTATGAAAATTGAGGAAGCCATAGTCTATTGTCTGACCACATCCAATCGTGGAATGCGGACGGAACAGATTGCTGACATGATAAACCGTCAGCGTCTGCATCATCGTAAGGACGGTCAGCCTGTGACTTCACAGCAGGTGTATGCTGTAATCTGCCGCTTCCCACAGGTCTTCGTCAAAAGCGAGGGCAGGATAATGTTGATGATATAATCATATGGAAACTATTCTTTCATTCCTCAGGGATCTTGAGGCAAATAACAATAAGCCTTGGTTTGATGCTCACAAGAATGAGTATCAGGAGGCACGTGCGCATTTCAATGCAATTGTCGAAAGACTGATCGAAGGTATAACCTATTTCGACCCGTCAGTCAATTGTCGTATTGATTCCTAGCAATGAGCCCCATAGTCATCCGGAGATTGATTTCCGAGACGGGTACGAAAACAGGGGAGTCTGCTTGACAGATCATCTGGTCAACGCCGAGATATCCCTCATAATGCCCAACGAGGCTATTTGCAAGAATGGATGTCAGACCCTCTCGGATAGCAATCAAAGTGTCCCGCGAGATATATCCGGCTATCATATCCTCAATATCCTCGTTACTTGCAAGTATATTCCTGCTGTATGCTCCGTTCTTGGTCTCGAACAGGGAATAACCGATGAAATCGATGCCTTCGTGGTGACATTCGAAGAGCATGGCACATTCCTTTATTATCTCAAACCGTCGCTCGACTATCACAGAACCCTGTTTGTCAAGTGTTCTCCGGCACCATCCTTCGTCGCTCACGGAAAGTCCTTCCCTAACAAAACGGATCCCTTTCCCGCTGCCTGACAACGGTGACTTAAGCACTGCACTGCCATTTGCTGATATGAACGCCTCTATCTCATTGGTACTTGTAGCGACGATTCTGTAATCCGCCCCGATGACCTGTGAATCTGCACAGTTTAGACGTGAATGCACATCCAAGGCAAACTCACGCCTTGAGTGAGTGCGTATGAACTGCAGCTCTTCTTCTGAAGGCAGAGTGGCCGGATCGATACCTTCATTGATGAGCCGTTTCTTCAGAGAATGGTTCCATCCCCAAGGGATGATGTTCCGGCTCTGCTTGTTTGGCCGCCTCATATGTTCGGACATATCTATATTCTCCTTTGCAAATCCCACGGCAGACCTCGGGGGTACGAAGTTCTCGTCCCCATTGGCAATGCACAGGTCGTGCTCCGGGTTGAAGATATAGATCTGTTCAGACATCTTTATGATTGTAAATGGAAATTCCCTGGCTAATTCTTAAGTGACAATCGGCAGGGGTGCAGCCTCTCCGAAGGCTTCCCGATATTTGTCAATGAATTCCTGTATGGTCATATCTTTGTCTTTCTTTGAATATATATTCTGCAATCATTCGTGTGCCCTTCCTTTGCGGATGAACTCCGTCAACACAATATGAACTGTCATTGAATACCTCCTTCAGATCTATGCACTGAAGGCCTAAATCTGCCGCGATTTCATGAATAGCCGGACGCACACCCTCTTCCATCGTTTCCGGGTATAGCCCCATCAGCGGGATACCCCAGATGCGGAATATCTGTATGGGAGCAATCAGACATACACGAGGGCAGGAGGGAAGTTCCATATAAGAAGATATAATCTTTCGATAGTCTCTGCGGAATATCTCCGGATCCCAGTTCCTGCGCTTCGTGTCATTCGATCCGAGCATGATGAGAACGATGTCGGGATTCCAGTCCAGGCTCTTCGTGTAAGCCTTTTTCCTAACATAAGGGGTGTCCGCATCGAATCTCGCCGCAGCATCAAGGACTCCGAAGTTGCGCACCTCGTAGCCATCTCCGAGCATCTTCTGGAGCAGGGACGGATAACTGTCCCTGCGAGGATTCAGCAGTGTGAATCCGCTGGTGATGCTGTCTCCTATGCATGCTACCTTGATCATAAGCCTAGTTTCTTGAGTCGTGTTATCCCCAGTCAGTCTTTTGTATGCCTTGAGATATTTCTTCAGACGCTTTACATCCTTGTCGCTCAGGTAGGGGAGACGACGGATATCCATGTTGTCCGTCAGGTCGTTGATCTTCACGGCAACGGCCAGAGGATTCTTCTTTACACGGTCAATGAAGTCATCGTAATTCTCGTTCTCAGATATCTTGGTGACACACTTAAGAGCTGAAATGACTTCGTCAGAGAATCCTTCCTCTGCGAGTCTCTCAAAAGTCCAGTCAGTATCTTCTATGACATCATGTAGCACTCCCACAATCTTTTCCTCTTCAGTCTTTCCCATCTCCATCACGCGCAGAGGATGACCGATATAATCCCTGCCGGCTTTATCAAATTGGCCCTGATGTGCCTCAGTTGCAATCTCTATGGCTCTTTGGAGGGTACTCATTTATCTATCTTTTTTAAAATGACTTCAGGGATGCTAAGCTTTACGCCACCGAACTTATATCTTTTAATGCCACAGTGCTCATCTTAATTCTTGTTTAGGTAGTTGTTTACAAATACCTTGATGTATTGTCTCCGTACATCTTCAATTTCCTACTTTGAGTGTGACTTCAACGACAGCTACGTATGTATTTTGTAGTATAAGTTTACCTTTCGTTTAACAAAGATAAATAAATTTTGATAATCCGTCTCTCAAGTGCCTAAAAATAGGTAGCAACGATAGCACTCGCACATCAAGACCTTTTACGGTACAACCAGCAATGCTGTCTATACGCAGATATGGATAGCCATTTGTGACTACCTGCTGCTTATCCTCGCGAAGAAGCAATATGGATTGAAGCCAAGTCTTCATACAATCTCAAACTCTATCAGACAAATGTATTCCTAAATGTCCATAGCTTCGCTGGTCTTAAGTATAATGTTTAATTTGATCAAGCTATGAAGACATTTTTCAAAATCTGCTTCGGCATGGTAGCCTTTCTGTTCAAGGCTTTATTTGCCTTTGTCGGCATCATAATAATGATAATGTGTGACGGTGCTCCAGATTAATCTGAAGAGCGAACTGCTCTTCTCTCAGCCCGACAAGTTCGACAGGAACTTTGCGGTCTTCGAAGACAGCATGCCTGACGTGCAGAGGAAGGCTCTGGAGATACTGTCTGAGAAAGGGGAGGGCGATGTATCCCTGCTCTATTACAACAGTGCCAATTCCGGAGGAGCACGTCCCAAGATCGTCATGTCTGATTCTCAAGGGCATAGAATGTGACTGTGTACTTAGATCTTGACAACCCACTTGCCGTTTCGCTTGCCGTTCTCTCTCTGAAGAAGACCTCTTTCAATCAATGATGGGGTCATTCTCTTGACTGTGCTGAGAGATTTGCCGATATGTTTGGCTATGTCTTCCTGTTTGGCTTCCGGATTTGACTGGAGATACTGTAGGACGGCCATCTCTTCCAAAGTGCAGTTCAAAGTATCATTTTGAGACTTTGGAGTGAGACTTTGAATGTTGGATATGTGCATTTCACGATTGCTGAGCGGATTGCTCTCTCCCAACAGCAGATTCTTAAAGAATCTAACCAGATATTCATCGGTTGCAGATATGCCTTTGTAGAATTCATTATAATTGGCCCTTACAAGTGCATTCCTGAAGTACCAGGAGTGATCCCTGAATATTGCATTGTCTGGCTTGAAACCGAATGTCTGGAGATATTTCATCGTGAAGACGGCAGTTGTTCTGGTATTGCCCTCGGCAAAAGGGTGTATCTGCCAGATGCCCGATACGAACTTGCATATCCTCTTGATTGCTTGATCAGCCGACATTGATGGGTAGTCAGTGCCTTTCTCCTGAGAGAAATCATAATCTAGAGTCTGACGGATCATATCATAGCCGGAATAGGTGACCGTATCTCCATCAAGAATCCATTCCTTCTTGGATATGTTCTTATGCCTGATCTGCCCTGCATGTTCATATACTCCACAGAAGAGTCTTTGGTGTATCCTGATAAGGAAATCAGGGGTGAAACTGAATGACTTCTCGGAAAGGATTTCCGTAATTCTTGCAGCGACCTTGTCTGCCTCTTCTGTGCCTTCGTGCTCTACATCAAGGCGAACTCCCTTCGACTCGTAATAACTATCAATCAGGTCCTTCACCTCAGTGATCGTAATATCACCTTCAATATGCTGCTCAGCTGTCTTGATAAGGTACTCAGATGGCTTTAGCCCATCAACATCCTGCAGACCAATTGCAGTCTGCCAGATCTTAGCCTTCTCGCTTTTCTCGGGTTCGCCCTGAATGATATATCTGTCGAAGTCGGTCATAATGGTCTATTATATCTCTGCGAAGTTAACGATTTTTCGTGTGATACCCAACAATCCTACTCATGTTCCTACGGTAGCGAGCCTCTCGTTCTTTGCCTTGCCCTTGAAGTCTGACTCCTTCGGGGTAAGTGCTGGAGCCTTCCATGGAGTCAGCATATCGTTCCAGTCCATGTCTGCTTCCTTCATCTTCTCCGGAAGGAGCACATAGCATACATCGCCTGACTCTGTGGTCACGATGTCCAGGTTAAGTTCGTGATATATCCTTGAGGTTTTCATTAAAGCAAATTTACAAATTCTTTCCCGACCGGACAAACTTAAAGTATTCCATATGTCCCAATAGATTTTGCGTGTTAAAAATAATAATGAATAATTAATATTTCACCTAAAAATGAGCTTGAGCAGCAATTCGGCACATTCAGTCTGTACTTTTGTCTCTATAAACAATAGGGATATGAGACTTATAGACTTTATGAACGCCTTTCCTGATGAGGCAAGCTGCAAAAGAAAGTTGAAAGAATACAGAGAGAAGCAAGGTGTTGTCTGCCCTCAGTGCGGATGCACACAGCATTATTGGAAGAAGGACAAGGAATGCTATGGGTAAAAGGGACTCTGAATATGAGGTCTGCGGTATGGTCGAAAATAAAAATGGTTAATTTGAATACTTCGGGTATAAATGCTATATTTGCAGAAACCAATAATCAAACTAACAGATTATGAAATCTAAAACTTTACTTTTCTTCGCTGCGGCATATCTTGCTGCTGCATGCGGGGGTCCGAAAGAGCCTGCTGTAGTGGAAAACATCGTAGCTCACACAACTGTAGGTGACATAGGAAGTCTTATGGTGAATGCCATTGAAATCACAGTAAGCAACCCTAAATCTTTGAGAGGACTTACTGCGGAAGATTTCGATATCCAGAACAATGGTCCTGACGGCTTTGTGGATCCTGTTACCGGCGGAGCTCTCAAGGCTCATGAAGATGACGGAATCGTCGTTTCACGTAAGAAGAATGTACTTCGCATCGAGACAAAACCGTTCAACATCAATGGTCTCAGAGGACAGATGTGGCGCAGCGAACCATGGAAACTTGTCTGCTCAGCAGACTCTGCCCTCAACGTAACACTTAAAGAGGTGAATGACAGACGCATCGCCGTTCTCGATGACTGCATCAAGGGAGAGTTCACCTATGCCGGTCTCACACGCGAATACATACTTCACCTTCCCAAGGACGCAAAGGGTAATGTAATAGAAAACGCACCTCTACTCGTATGGCAGATCGGTGGAGGCGAGTACAACCGAGACCTCATGACAGCAGTCACTGCAAATCGTTGCGTTACCTCACTCCCTGAGGCAGGCGTTCCTTGCGCAACCCTTATGTTCGCAATCGCAAACCCTAACTATTCATACAGCGCATCGCTCGATCCTGAGAGGATCAAACTTGTAGACCGCAATAACGCTCTCCAGATGGCATTCATCGACACCCTCATCGAGGAAGGAAAGGTTGACGGATCGAAACTCTTCTGTGCAGGAGCATCAAGCGGCGGCGGATGTACAATGCGTTTCATGATGCAGTTCCCTGACCGCTTCAAGGCTGCGGTTCCTTGCTGCGCAATGGACCCTATCATCCCTATTCATCAGGTGAAGGAAAAATATGACGGACAGTTCACAGACGACCTTGTGAAGGCATTCCAGGACAAGGTATACAAATGGAACGGCACTGACATGGTTCTTGCAGACATCGACACAGAAGCATTCTGCGCTCTCCCGATGTACTTCGTACATGCCGATTCTGACACCACATGCAAGGTAATCAGCTCACACGCATACTACGGCGCACGTCAGCGTCTCGGCGCAACCCGCGATCATATCCAGATATATGACGACGCATACATGCAGTCTTTCGGCATCCCTAAGATGCTCAGCCACTTCTCATGGGTACCTCTCCTTAACGACTACTCTGAAGGCACCGCAATGGACTGGCTTGTGAAGCAGATGTAGCCATATCAGACAAGACATCTCACGAAAGAGTCCCGCTCGATTGAGCAGGACTCTTTCTTCATAAAAAAGGCTTAAGATTTAAAGAGGGTAATTGTACCTATACGATGTTAATATGTAAAGTTGTCAAGATAGCTTTCAAGAAGTCCTTCTCACAGATCACATGTATCTTGTCACTCTTGGCGTGAAGTCCCATCTCAAGAAGGGAGATTGGGGATTTGCTTGTTCCCAGGATATACATGATGATCATATCCGCTTCTTCCAGATGGTCCAGTTCCCATCTGACCTGATAGTCCATCTCCCCGGGGCGCGATGCGTCCCAGTGTTCCTGACGCGGATTGAAGAGGAGATAACGTCCGTCCATCCTGGAGAACCTGTCATACAGTTCCAACTGCCAGTCCTTCCCGATAACATTGGAATGCCGTATACTGAGAAAGATTGACGAGACTGCTGAAGGTTATAACATCGTTGCAGAGATAGTAAATATCCTGGTTGATGAGAATTATCTTGGAGAGGACGGCAAACCACAGGTAGAGAAGATGAATCTGATCACATACGAGCCTGTGAGCCATTCTTATGTTGCTTTAGGGGAAAAGGTTGGTAATGCTTTCTCTGAAGGAAAGAAATTGAAATAGTCATATGGCAAAGATATACGTAGCAAGCAGCTGGAGAAACCAGTATTTCCCAGAAGTGGTGAAGAGACTTCGTGAGTATGGCCACGAGGTGTATGATTTCCGTAATCCTCCTCACGATCATGGCGCATTCATGTGGAAGGATGTGGATCCGGACTTTGATAAGTGGACAGTAGATGAGTACAAGCAGGGCTGCGGGACTTTTTAAATTTACAACTCGACTTCGTACATAAGATAGTGGCATCCGGAATCTATGGCCAGGTATAACGAATCAGAGCATCGTCGGTGCCGCCAACAAGCCTCTTTCCGATGACATGAACAAATAGAAAACATTATTGAACGGACCGATAACCGGTGTAAATGCATTTCGGTTAAATTTGTCCTAAATATATGTTTTTCTATGAAAAAGATCATTTCTACTCTTTGTGCGATGCTTATGCTCGCCTGTGCTGCCGGTGCCCAGGGATGGTTCCGTCAGCCTACCCCGAACGATACTCTTCGTTCGACAGTCGTACTTCCAGACAAATCTGTGGTCTTCCAGATCTATGCCCCGAAGGCTGAGAAAGTCGCTGTGACAGGTGACCTTCCGTGGGATAAGCCGGTAACTTTTACAAAGGAGGAGAATGGCGTATGGAAAGGAAGAATTTCAAAGATGGTCAGTGGTATATATCGTTACAAGTTCATGATCGACGGCATTCAGGTATACGATCCGAAGGCACCGGATGCATCCGAGACATCCGCTCTTCTGACTGTAGATCCATCAGGAAACGAGTTCTTCGCCATGAAGAATGTGCCTCATGGTGCTGTGGCTGAAAGGTATTACTGGTCAGAGCCTCTCGGACAGCTGCGCCGTCTCCATGTATGGACTCCTGCAGGTTACGAGAAGTCTTCAGATACTCTTCCGGTGCTTTATCTCGTCCATGGCGGCGGTGACACCGATGTTTCATGGCCGGGCGTAGGTGCAGCCGGTCTGATTCTGGATAATCTCATGGCAGAAGGTAAGATGGTGCCGATGGTCGTGGTCATGCCTAACGGTTCGATTGAAATGCCTGACGGCAACATGATGGGCGAGGTACCTGTATTCGCAGAGGATATGGTCAAGAGCATCATCCCGTTCATCGAGGATAATTACCGTGTCCATACAGACCAGGCTAACCGTGCCATGGCAGGTCTTTCCATGGGTGGAATGGAGACTCTCGAGACCACATTGAACAATCCTGAAATGTTCAGCTACGTGTGGGTGCTCAGTGCAAGCTTCGCCCCTGGCAACAAGGAGGTGTATGAATATGAGCGCGTACGTCTGAAAAAGGAGGCTGACCGTTATAACAGGAATTTCAAGCAGCTTGTATTCACCCAGGGCGGCCCGTCAGATATCGCATACAACAACTGCAAGGAGACTCTCAAGCTTTTTGACGAAGCCGGTATCAGGTATGAATACCATGATGTTACCGGAGGTCACAGCTGGGAGGCATGGAGACAGAACCTTCACGCTCTTGCGCAGAGACTCTTCAAATAGGATCATAAAGATAATCCTCATACGTCCCTAACCAAGCATTATGCCCCAAAAAAGCCATGGTGATTTTGTTTCACCATGGCTTTTTCAATAAGTTAATTATCAGTGGTTTAGATTTCTGTTTGGATGCTCTGACGGATGTCGTTTGAAGCAGAACCTACGAGGATCTCGATCTTGCCTGGCTCGACTACCCAGCCGTTGGTCTCGTTGTCCCAGTGTGCAAGCTCGCTTACAGGGAATTCGAGAGTCACGTTCTTGGTTTCGCCAGCCTTGAGAGCAACTCTTTCGAATGCTTCAAGCTCCTTCTCTGCACGCTCAACCTTTGAATCAAGTCTCTTCACATAAAGCTGTGGCACTTCGTCAGCTTCCATATCGCCGAGGTTCTTGAGGTCGAAGCTTACCTGGATCTTGTCCTTCTTCTGCTTGCATGTAAGTGTGCCGTACTCAAAGTCAACGTATGAGAGACCGTGTCCGAATGCGTACATTACAGGAACGTCCTTAGTGTCATACCATCTGTAACCTACGAGGATACCTTCTCTGTACTCTGATACAGGATCAGGGAGGCTTGCGATGTACTCCTTGATCTGCTCGCGGGTATAACCGGTAGCGTCGAGGCGGTACATGAGGGTGAAAAGGTCTTCGCCTGAGCCTTCGCCAGGGAAGCTGCCAGTTGCGTATGCAGGTGAATCCTCAAGCTTGAGAGGGAATGTGAAAGGAAGTTTTCCTGAAGGTGCGATGTCGCCGAAGAGGACTTCAGCAAGTGCTGTACCGCCTTCAAGACCGTTCCACCATCCCTGTACGATCGCAGGAGAATATGGCTCAAGGTAACGGAGGTCTGTAGGGCCGCCTGAGATCAGTACTGTAGCAACATTAGGGTTAGCCTCGTAGAGGGCCTTGATCACCTCGTTCTGTCCGCATGGGAGATCGATGTTCTTTCTGTCGCTTCCCTCAGTCTCGATAGACTTGTTGGTACCGCCGAAGAAGATCACCATGTCAGCGTCCTTTGCGAGAGCAACTGCCTCAGCAAGGAGTGCAGGATCTGCAGGCTCGTTGATAGAATTTGCAACGAGTGGATTGACAGGACCTGCCGAAGGTCTTCCCCAACCCATTCTCATCTGGTAGTTCTTGTAACCAGGTGCGTATACGACCTCGACGCCAGCCTTTTCAGCTCTTGCCTGAATACCTTCGAGAGGGGTGATTTCATAGAGAGTCTTCACGCCTGCTCCGATACCGCCGGCAGCTGTAGTGAGGACTGCGTTCTGACCGATTACAGCAATCTTCTTCACATCTTTTGCGATAGGGAGATTGCCTGCCTCATTCTTGAGGAGGACGATAGACTTCTGTGCGATTTCGTATGCAATCTTCTGGGTCTCAGGCTGAGATGTCATGATTGTGTTTGCTACATCCTCAGGAACCGGCTCGATAGCAAAACGAAGACGAAGGATTTCGCGGACCTTTGCGTCAACTACAGCCTCGTCAAGAGCGCCGTTTCTTACTGAGTCGATGAGTGCCTGCCCGAAATAGTTGTCACCTGTCATCTGTACGCAGAGTCCGCCGAGAGCCGCACCCATTGTGCTGTGGGTTCCGCCCCAGTCTGAAACTGTCATACCCTTGAATCCCCACTCGTCGCGGAGGATCTCGTTATTAAGGTGTGCATTCTCAGAGCAGTAGAATCCGTTTACCTTGTTGTATGCAGGCATAACGCACATTGCACCACCTTCCTTGATGGCAGCTTCAAAAGGCTTTAGGTAGATCTCGCGCATTGTACGCTCGTCAGCGATCACGTCAACGCTTCCGCGGTCAGTCTCCTGGTTGTTGAGGGCGTAGTGCTTGAGGCAGACTGCTGTACCGGCGTCCTGTGAACCCTTTGTGTATTCGACAGCAAGTCTTGCACTGAGAACAGGGTCCTCGCTGAGGTACTCGTATGTACGTCCGCCTACAGGAAGACGCTGGATGTTGATTGCAGGACCGAGGATGATGTCCTTTCCTCTGAGACGTCCTTCCTTACCCATCGCCCATCCGTTCTTGTAGGCCATCTCCTTTGACCATGTAGCTGCTAGTGCAGAACCGGTAGGGAAGTAGGTCGCTGAGTCGAGGGTCCATCCGAGAGAGCGGAATCCTTCGCCGTTCTCCTCTCTGATACCGAAAGGTCCGTCTGTGTACTTGATGTCCTGGATTCCGAGGCGTGGAACTCCCTCTGAAGACATGTTTGTCTTGCTATGGAGCATCTCCACCTTCTCCTCAAGAGTCATCTGTGCGATGATTTTGTTGATCTTCTTGTCATTGACAGTAAGTCTGTCCTGAGGAGACAGACTTGCGCAGCCTGCAGCCAAAATAAGCAGTGCCGTAGAATAAAGATACTTTTTCATGAAAATGAAGTTAGTGATTATATTTGATTTTCAAATGTACATCCGTTTGCGGACTTTATCAAGCCGATGAACAAATCTGAAACATATATGAACGCACACATAAAAATTCATTGTCATAATTGATTAAATTTGTACCTGTGTCATCGTGAAATATGAAATTCACATAAATACAATACATCATGAAAAGAATCTTTCTGCCATTGTTCCTTCTGGTCCTGGCTTCATGTGCCGGCCCGAAATGGAGCGAAATCTCAACAGATGACGGTTTTAATGTCATCACTCAAAAAAAGGGACAGACCCTTGGGTATTCGTCGGCCTCCGGAGTCGCTATCCTCGAGGACAAAGGCTATGCCTTCAAGGACATGAATCGAAACGGGGTGCTGGATCCGTATGAAGACTGGCGCCTGCCGGCTGCGGAACGAGCAGCCGATCTAGCCCAAAGGCTCTCGATAGAAGAGATTGCCGGTATGATGCTTTACAGCTCGCACCAGTCGGTGCCGTCGCGCGGTGGAATGTTCGGTGGCGCAAAATACAACGGTAAGTCGTATGACGAGAGCGGCGCAACTGCATCCGACCTTTCTGATGCTCAGAAGAAGTTCCTTACAGATGACAACCTCAGAGCAGTTCTTGTCACTACGGTGGAGTCCCCGGCAGTGGCGGCACGTTGGAACAACAACATGCAGATGCTTGTCGAAGGAATGGGACACGGAGTGCCGGTAAACATATCTACTGACCCTCGTCACGAGACGTCTGCGACAGCTGAGTATAATTATGGTGCTGGCGGCGAGATATCTCATTGGCCTACATCACTCGGTCTTGCAGCTACCTTTGATCCTGCTCTGGTAGAGGAGTTCGGTCAGATCGCTTCACAGGAATATCGTGCACTAGGTATCGCTACTGCACTTTCCCCACAGATCGATCTTGCGACCGAGCCCCGCTGGACACGTTTCTACGGCACATTCGGTGAAAGTCCGGAACTTGATACGGATATGGCCCGCGCATATGTGGACGGTTTCCAGACCAGTACAGGCAAGGCCGAGATTGCAGACGGATGGGGTTACAACAGTGTGAACGCAATGGTGAAGCATTGGCCGAGCGGCGGACCTGAGGAAGGTGGTCGTGATGCCCATTATAATTATGGTAAGTATGCCGTATACCCTGGCGGAGCATTCGAAACCCATCTCAAACCGTTCACTGAAGGAGCATTCAAGCTCAACGGCGCTACAGGAATGGCATCGGCCGTAATGCCTTACTATACTATCTCTACAGGTATCGACCCATCAGGCAAGAACGTAGGCAACAGTTTCAGCAAGTACATCATCACTGACCTCCTCCGTGAGAAGTATGGCTATGACGGTGTTGTCTGCACAGACTGGAACATAACATATGACAACGCCGGAATCGACAAGTTCGACGGGAAGTGCTGGGGTGTAGAAGAACTTACTGTTGCACAGAGACATTATGAGTGTCTTAAGGCTGGTGTGGACCAGTTCGGTGGAAACAATGACAAGGGTCCGGTTCTTGAGGCATACGAGATGTGGGTGGCAGAGTTCGGTCAGGAGTCTGCGGATGAACGTTTCAGAGAGTCAGCAAGGCGTCTTCTCATGAACTCTTTCCGTACAGGTCTATTCGAGAACCCTTACCTTGATCCTGCCGTATCGGCAGAGACCGTCGGTAAGCCTGAGTTCATGGAGAAGGGATATCAGGCGCAGCTGAAGTCTGTCGTGATGGTCAAGAATTCCGGAGATGTCCTTCCTGTCAAAATTGCCGATAAGCCTAAGGTTTATGTTCCTCAGAAGTATTATCCTCAGCTCGTGAATTTCTTCGGAATGGTAACTCCGGAAAGATGGGAGGATACCTTTGATGCTGCTTTGCTTTCGAAGTATTATGAACCTGTATCAGATCCGGCTTTGGCTGATTTTGCTATTGTAGTCATCGACGGACCGACATCAGGCAACGGATATAATACCGAGGATGTGAAGAATGGAGGTAACGGATACATTCCTATCAGCCTTCAGTATAGCGACTATACTGCAAATCATGCCCGTGAGGTATCTCTCGCAGGTGGCGACCGTCTTGAGAAGTCTGCAAACCGTTCTTATAAGGGTAAGTCTGTCAAGACTGCCAACAAGGCTGATCTTCAGACTGTTATAGATACCAAGAAGGCGATGGGCTCGAAGCCGGTGATTACAATCGTAAGTACAGGAAAACCTTTCGTTCCTGAGTTTGAGCCATACTCAGATGTAATCCTGGTAAGCTTCGGTTGTCAGAATCAGGCGCTTCTTGACCTGATAAGCGGTGCTGTAGAGCCTTCAGCTCTCCTTCCGATGCAGCTTCCGGCTGATATGAAGACTGTCGAGCTCCAGAAAGAAGATGTACCTTTCGATATGGAATGTTATGTCGATGCAGATGGTAATGCATACGACTTTGCATTTGGCCTGAACTGGTCAGGCCGTATAGAAGATGAACGTGTGAGGAAGTATGCCCGTTGATCATTTTCTGTAATCCGACGGTGACTGTCCCTCAGTTGTCTGGATATGAAATATGCTGGTGAATCTGTTGATCCACCAGCATATTTCACATTTTGCCTGTCTGCCGCCTATAATGGCTTGATAGAAATCATATCCTTAAAGAGCAGGGTAGATATGTTTCCAGATGAGATTGAGTTCGGCCTGCATATCCTGGATGTGTGCTGTGGTCA
>CALZOR010000051.1 GCA_945827785.1 uncultured Bacteroidales bacterium
CCGGGGAAGGGACTTACTATCGACCTAAAGGTCTCAAAATTCGGTAGTTTCGCAATATGCGAAACTTAAGTACTATTTATTAATCCTCTGTCTGACAGCCTCATACATCATCACGGCTGCAGCGACTGATACATTGAGTGAAGAAATCTCTCCTGTCATAGGCAGAGCCGCCTTTTCATCGGCAAGGTCAAGCATTGACTGAGAGATACCCTTGCCTTCAGAGCCCATCACTATGGCACATGGACCTGTCATATCCACGTCATATATGAGCCTGTCAACTTTCTCTGTCGCAGCAATGATTCGGAAACCGCTCTGTTTCAGATAGTATGCCGCAACCCTGAGATTGGGAACCTTGCAGGTATCAATTCTCATGAGAGCTCCTGCGGAAGCCTTGACGGCCTCGGCATTAATTGCAGCACCGCCTTTTGCCGGAACGATGATGCCCTGACCGCCTGCACATTCCAGGCTTCGCGCAATCGCTCCGAGGTTTCTGACATCGCTTACCCCGTCAAGAATCAGGATCAGAGGAGACGTGCTCTGACCGAGGGCATTGTCCACAAGCTGCTCTATGCTGACGTAGTCAATGTTTGAGATGTAAGCAAGGACTCCCTGATGGCTTCCTCTGACCGAGCGATTAAGCTTCTCGCCCGGAACGAACTGAAAAGGAATCTCCTTTTCCTTGAGCAGCTCCATCAATTCACGGAACTGAGGGCCCTCAAGTCCTTGTTTCAACAGGACTTTGTCAAATTTCTTACCGGCCTTGACGGCTTCTATCACGGGGTGCATCCCGAACAGGTACTGCATTCTGTTTTCTTCCATAATTCCTATTGCTCAAGTTTTGCAAATGTTGTCATACAATGTATCTGAAGAATGTGCCACTTGCAAAACCGGTTATTCTTCAATTGATTCCGAGAGCTTTTCCCACTCTGCCATCTTGTAGTCAAGTTCTCTCTTGTTTTCAAGATAAGCCCTGGTAAGCTCCATCACATCATCTTCCGGTTTGGGGTTTGCAAGCACAGCCTCAATTTCCTTCATCTTATTCTCAATCTCCTCTATCCCCTTCTCCAAGAATGAAATACGATTCCTTATCTTACGTTCTTCTTTAGATATAAATTTCTTGGCCTGATACTCCTGTCGGGATTCCTCCTTCTTCTGGACGACCTCGTCTACAACAGGCTGCGCTTCAATTTTATAATGGCGCTCCAACTCACTTAGATTCTCAATTCTCCTTCTTTCAAGGAAATCCTGAACCCCACCGAGATGCTCCTTCACATGTCCATCCCGGAACTCATAGAGTTTGTCTACAAGTCCGTCAAGGAAATCCCTGTCATGGGAAACGATTATTATAGTGCCATCATAGGCCTTCAGCGCCTGCTTGAGTATGTCCTTTGAACGGATGTCCATGTGGTTGGTTGGCTCATCGAGGGCAAGGAGGTTGTACGGCTTGAGCATGAGCTTTGCCATGGCAAGGCGTGCACGTTCTCCTCCGCTCAGGACGGCAACCTTTTTGTCTATGTCTTCGCCTTTAAAGAGGAAGGCAGCAAGGATATCTCTGAGTTTCAGCCTGATATCCCCGACTGCAATCCTGTCGAGCGTACCGAAGACCGTATCTTCCTTGTCAAGGATATCTTCCTGATTCTGAGCATAATATCCTATATTTACATTGTGCCCGATACGGGAAGAACCTTCCATCGGCTCAAGTTCACCCATGATTGCTCGCATAAGTGTGGTTTTTCCTTCACCGTTTCTTCCGACAAGAGCAACCTTTTCTCCGCGTCTGACCTCTATGTTGGCATCGGAAAAGACTACCTTGCTTCCATAACCAAGCTTGAGGTCCACAGCCTTATATGCAATGTCTCCGGAGCGAGGAGCGGGCGGAAACTTGACGGCAAGCGCTGACTTGTCCTCGATATCGACCTCGATTCTTTCAAGTTTCTCAAGTTGCTTGACCCTGGACTGTACCTGATTGGACTTGGTAGGCTTGTATCGGAAGCGCTCGATGAACTCCTCGGTTTTCTCGATCATTCTCTGCTGGTTCTCGTAGGCAGCCTGCTGCTGGGCAAGTCTTTCCTTGCGCAGTTCGAGATATTTGCTGTACGGAACCTTATAGTCATGGATGCGTCCGACCATGATTTCAACCGTACGGTTGGTCACGTTGTCAAGGAATTTTCTGTCATGGGAAATCAGGACAAGGGAACTGCGGCAATCCTTCAGATAGGTTTCGAGCCACTCAATTGATTCTATATCAAGGTGATTGGTAGGCTCGTCCAGCAAAAGGACATCCGGCTTGGAAAGAAGGATTTTGGCCAGTTCGATACGCATGTTCCAGCCCTGGCTGAAAGTTTCGGTGGGCCTGTCCAGTTCTTCATATTTGAAGCCGAGGCCCATAAGCGTCCTCTCTGCCTGTACCCTCGGATTTTCCGCCCTGGTCATAGAAAGACGGTCATTTACTTCGTTGAGCCTGATTATGAGATCGTGGTATTCCCTGCTCTCATAATCTTCCCTCTGCGCAAGTTCATTGGTGATGTTTTCAAGCTCCGCCTCCATTTCAAACATCTGGGCAAACGCCGTCATTGTCTCATCAATGACAGACTTTCCGCGATGATGCTCCATAATCTGTGGCAGATATCCTATCTTGACACCGGAAGGGACTGCCACACGTCCTGAAGTCGGGCTCTGAAGGCCGCAGATAAGCTTCAGAATGGTGGATTTTCCCGCACCGTTCTTTCCAACAAGGCCTATTTTGTCGTTCTCACTGATGTGGAAATTGATGTCGTTGAGCAGGGTGAAGCCGCCGTAGGCAACAGTCAAGTTGTTGATTGATATCATGCCTTGTCACTGCTTTCTTCCTTGCCTTTGTCTTCTTTTCCGTCTGCGTCCTTAAGTCCTGATTTGAAGTTCTTTATACCTTCACCAAGGCCTTTCATCAGTTCAGGAATCTTCCTGCCGCCGAGCAGAAGAAGCACCACAAGGGCGATGATGATAATCTCCCATGGACCGAAGTTGAAAATCAAAGGTTGAATCATTATCATATACGTTCTTCTATTACTTTTAAAAGTGAATCCGGACACCTAACAGGACGCCTTGTATTTGCATCAAGGAAGCCGAGGGTGACTTTCCCTTCACAGAGAAGCACGCCTGACTGGTTGAAAACCTTGCTGTTGACGACAAGTTTTGCAAGCGGCACCTTGTCAATCATAGACACTATCCTGATACGGTCTCCCATCTTTGCCGACTGACGGTAACGGCACTCGACACCGACAACCGGGAGCACGACCCCTGCCTCCTCAATCTTGTTAATCGGAAGGCCGGCTTTCTCCATCATGTCGGAACGGCCGCACTCAAAATATCTTATGTAGTTGGAGTGATGTACTATGCCCATCTGGTCGGTTTCATAGTACCTCACATCCAATTCAAGTTCAGATGAAAACATAATTAATTATTTTTCAATGCTTTGAGAGAAGCGTTGATGCTTTCTATCTTTGAAAGGGAGTCCGCTTCCTTCTTTCTCTCAACAGCAACTACGGCCTCGGGAGCATTTGCGACAAAACGCTCGTTGGAGAGTTTCCTGCGCACGCTTTCAAGGAACTTGGTCTGATATGCAAGTTCTGCCTCAAGTTTTGCAATCTCCTCCTCGACATTTACAAGTCCCGTAAGCGGAACAAACATCTCGACCGTCCTAACCATGAAGCGCTGGGCTGCCGACATGTCACCTTCCGCTGCAGATACCTCAACATTCGCAAGTTTGACAACAACCGGAAGGACCTCCTCAGGGAACTCGCCCTTTATCATGAGAGAGAGTTTTTCCTTCGGAGACAAATTCTTCTGCTGACGGATGTTTCGTACTCCGGCAACAGCCTCACATGCCATCTCAAACTCTGCAATGAACTCAGGGTCAAAGGCTTTAGCCTGCGGATAACGCTGATTCATGATGGTCTCGCCATCCTTTCGTTCTGCCATGTTCTGCCAGAGTTCCTCTGTGATGAACGGCATGATCGGATGAATCATCTTGAGAAGGGCGTCGAAAAATCCGACAGTCGCCTCATAGGTAGCCTTGTCGATTCCACAGCCATAGGCAGGTTTGACAACCTCGAGATACCACGCGCAGAATTCATCCCAGAACAGCTTGTAAATTGCCATCAGGGCATCAGAGATACGGAACTTCGAGAAATGGTCTTCAACTGTTTCGATAACCTGGCTCAGACGAGCATCAAACCATTTTACTGCCACTGCAGAAGCCTCCGGCTGTGCAGCAGATTCGTCAACCTTCCATCCGGTAACGAGGCGGAAGGCATTCCATACCTTGTTGTTGAAGTTTCTTCCCTGCTCTATCTGTGACTCGTCATAAAGGATGTCATTTCCGGCTGAGCTGCAAAGAAGCATACCCAGACGCACTGCGTCAGCACCATACTTTTCAATGAGGACGAGAGGATCAGGAGAGTTGCCCAGAGTCTTGGACATCTTCCTTCCGAGTTTGTCACGGACGATACCGGTCAGATATACATTGTGGAAAGGAACATCGTTCATGAATTCGTTTCCTGCCATTATCATCCTTGCTACCCAGAAGAAAAGGATATCCGGTCCTGTAACCAGGTCATTTGTAGGATAATAGTAAGCAAGATCCTTGTTCGGCTCTGCTTCAGGATGACCTGCCTTGTTGGTGTCAAACACCGAAATAGGCCAGAGCCATGAAGAGAACCAGGTATCAAGTACATCCTCATCCTGCCTGAGGTCAGCAGCAGTAAGAGCCGGATTAATCTCCTGTGCCATCTGGAGAGCCTTCTCTGCGGTCTCGGCTACGATAACCTTTCCGTCAGGAAGGTAGTATGCCGGGATACGCTGTCCCCACCAGAGCTGGCGGCTAATACACCAGTCACGTACATTTTCCATCCAGTGGCGGTATGTATTGCGGTACTTGTCTGGAATGAGTTTCACATTGCCGCTCTCCACAGACTCGAGTGCATCTTTTGCAAGTGCCTCCATCCTGAGGAACCACTGCATTGAAAGCCTTGGCTCAATGACTGCATTGGTCCTCTCGGAATAACCTACAGGAGATGTGTAATCCTCTGTCTTCTCGAGGTTTCCTGCCTCACGGAGCATTCCTTCTATCTTCTTCCTTGCCTCGAAACGGTCCTCGCCTACAAGAATCTGTGCCTTCTCGTTCAGTCTTCCATGGTCGTCGATTATGTCCAGAACCGGCAGGTTGTGCCTGATTCCGATTTCATAGTCATTTACATCATGAGCAGGAGTAACCTTGAGGCATCCTGTTCCGAAATCCATGGTTACATAATCATCTTCGATAATAGGTATCTCCTTATTAATCAAAGGAATAAGCACCTTCTTACCTTTGAGCCAGTGATATCTTTCATCTGCCGGGTTTATACAGATTGCCGCATCGGCCATGATTGTCTCAGGACGGGTTGTGGCAATGATGATGTACTTGTCGGTAGGATTGCCGTTGCCGTCAGAAATAAAATATCTCAGATGATAGAATTTGCTGACGGTATCCCTGTGGATGACCTCCTCGTCGCTGACTGCGGTAAGGCCTACCGGATCCCAGTTGACCATTCGGACACCTCTATATATATAGCCTTTGTTGTAGAAATATACAAAAGTGTTGATTACGGCATCGCTCAGGTCTGGGTCCATGGTGAATTTGGTCCTGTCCCAGTCACATGATGCGCCGAGTTTGCGGAGTTGGTTGAGAATAATGCCTCCGTGCTTTTCCTTCCACTCCCAGGCATGTTTGAGGAACTCCTCGCGGGTTATATCCTCTTTGTTGATGCCCTCTGCCTTAAGTTTGGCCACGACCTTGCTCTCAGTTGCAATTGAGGCATGGTCAGTTCCTGGCACCCAGCATGCATTCTTGCCGTCCATCCTTGCCTTGCGGATGAGCACGTCATTGAGGGTGTTGTTCAGCACATGACCCATGTGCAGGATTCCTGTCACGTTAGGTGGCGGAATTACTATCGTGTAAGGTTCTCTCTCATCGGGTTCTGAATGAAAGAATTTATGTTCAAGCCAATAGGCATACCATTTGTCCTCCGTAAGGGCCGGATCATACTTTGCTGGAAGTTCCATATTTTTTTCTGTTTTAATTCAATAATATGCATGCGGGAGGAATATGTTTCATTCCGGGCGCAATATCGTGCAAAGATACTAATTTTTTCAGTATATTTGCATTTGCTCACGGCTTTTACCGAAAGCACATATATCATTTTAATGGAAATATTATGGCAAACGAAAAAGAACTAAGCATTGACTTGAAGCAGGAGGTGGCCAAAGGCTCATACTCAAACCTTGCAATCATCACACACTCCCACAGCGAATTCATCATCGACTTCGCGACGATGCTTCCCGGACTTCCGAAACCGGAGGTGAACAACAGAATCATAATGACGCCGGAACATGCAAAGAGACTCTTCCTTGCACTCCAGGACAATATCAACAAATATGAAAGCCAGAACGGACAGATTCTTCTCGGCGGTGAGCCGAAGGCAACATTCCCGATGGGCGGATTCGGCGGAGGAGCAAAGTCATAACTATGGAAGAGAGATTTAAGAAAATTAAGGCATTTGCCTTCGATGTGGACGGCGTGCTGACCAACGGAGGTGTGCTGGCCAACCTCGACGGAGAACTTTTCCGCACCTTTGATTCAAAGGACGGCTTCGGCCTGAGAATGGCCTCCATGCATGGTTATAAAATAGGTATCATTACAGGAGGACGCTCCGAGAGCATCCGTAACAGGTTCCTTACCTGTGGAGTTGTTCCCGAGGATGTCTATCTTGGCTCAAGGGACAAGATGGAAGACTTTGAGGATTTCTGCTTCAGATATGGACTCGCTCCGGAAAACGTGATGTATTTCGGCGATGACCTTCCTGACATTCCGGTAATGGTCGCATGTGGCTGCGGAGTATGCCCTGCCGATGCCGTGGATGAGGTCAAGGAAATTGCGGATATTGTTTCCGACCGGCCTGGCGGAAGGGGATGCGCAAGGGCAGCTATTGAAGCCGTTATGAAATATCAGGGTACCTGGCAGCTTGACATACAGTACTATAAAAGCAAGTTTTAAAGGGCTGCAAGTTGGTTTTCCGGTTGGATTTTCGCCACAGATTTTGGAATTTTACAACTTATCGGGCCATTTCGCGTCTTTGAACTTTTTCTGTTTCTGAGATATTCAATGTTGGATTACTTTTGCTTGCCGTTTCCGGAAACGCAGTTTTCCGGACATGGGGCAGAAGGTTGGAAACAAAAAAATAAAGACGATGAAATTTGAAAATTGCAATGTACTTATTACCGGAGGCGCTTCCGGAATCGGAAAACTCATGGGCAAAATTGCGCTGGAAAAAGGCGCATCATGTCTGATTATCTGGGACATCAATCCGGGCAGTATCGAACAGACCAAAGCCGAGCTCGGCATATTGGGAAAAGTCAGAGGATATGTTGCCGACGTATCGAATAATGACGCTGTCATGAAGGCATACGAAAAGACAGTTGCAGAGTGTGGCAACGTAGATATCCTCATCAACAATGCAGGCATAGTAACCAGCAACAAGACATTCGACAAGCAGACAGCAGAAGAGATAACAAGGACGATCAACATCAACACGATTGCTCCTATGCTTGTTGCAAGAGCCGTTCTGCCGGACATGCTCCGCAGGAACAGGGGACATATCTGCAACATCACCTCTGCAGGCGGAATGCTCGGAAATCCGAGGATGAGCGTCTATGGAGCGAGCAAGTGGGGTGCCATCGGATGGTCAGAGTCGATGAGAATTGAACTTCAGGGCAGCAAAAGCAATGTTCATGTGACAACTGTTGCTCCTTATTACATAAATACCGGAATGTTCGACGGAGTCAAATCCAAGGTCTTCCCTATCCTTGAGCCGGAATTTGTAGCGAAGAAGGTGATCAAGGCTATTGAAAAGAACACAATCTTTGCCGGAATTCCTTTCGGATTCCATTTCATAAGGTTCTGGCAGGGAATTCTTCCGACCAGGCTCTTCGACATCATTTTCGGAGAATGGTTTGGAATTTATCATACCATGGACAACTTTACCGGACGCAAGAAGGCATCGGAAAAAGAAGCCATGAAGAAAGCTTCATAATTATGGATATTCAGAATACTTCAATTGAGAATATACAGAAAATAAGAGTCGCTCAGGAGGAATATTTCCGCTCCGGGGCGACTCTTGACGTGAAATTCAGGAAAGAAATGCTGCGTCGTTTCCGCTTGGCGATGTCCAAGTGGGAAAATCAGCTTTATGAGGCTCTGTGGGCAGACCTTCACAAGTCCTACGAAGAGGCTCTTCTTACTGAAATCAGCATTGTTAAGGGGGAAATCGACAATCATATCGCCCACATCGGCAAATGGTCAAAGCGCAAGAGAGTATGCACTCCGCTCAAGTTGTTCCCGTCACGCAGCTATGTCGTGAAGGAGCCTCTGGGAACGGCTCTGATTGTTGCGCCGTGGAATTATCCTGTCCAGCTGCTGCTGAATCCTCTTGTGGGTGCAATCTCATCTGGCTGCACGGCAGTGCTCAAGCCATCACCTTATGTTCCAAACGTATCAAGGGTGATTGAGCAGATGATCAAGGACACATTCGAGGAAAGATATGTCGCTGTCGTACAGGGAAACAGAGATGTGAACAAGGCTTTGTTCGACCTTCGCTGGGACCTGATATTCTTCACAGGCAGCCCTAGTCTTGCAAAAAACGTTATGGCCTCAGCTGCAAAGCACCTTACCCCTGTCGTGCTGGAGCTCGGCGGAAAGAGCCCATGCATCATTGACAGACATGCTGACGTTGCCCTTGCAGCACGCAGGATTGCCTGGGGCAAGACACTCAACAGCGGCCAGACCTGTATCGCGCCGGACTACATCCTCATCCACAAGGATGTGAAGGAGGCTTTCGTGGAGGCTTTCGGCAAGGAAATTCATGCCTTGCACGGAGCCGACCCTCAGGCAGACAAACATTATGTCCGCATGGTCAACGACCGTGCCTTCAAGAGGGTATCCGGCTATATTGAGAATGCAAAGGTGCTTTTCGGAGGACATACCGATGCGGCTGAAAGATATATAGAACCTACTTTGATTGAGGCTCCGGAAGCGGACTCCCCTGTCATGACAGAGGAAATTTTCGGTCCTGTCTTCCCTGTTGTCACTTTGGACGACTGCGGCAAGAGTTTCCTCGACAAGGTGGTCGATTATGTCACATCAAGGGAGAAACCTCTGGCATTTTATTTCTTCGGCAAGGAGAAGGATGGTTGGGAGGCTGTACGCAGGACATCCTCCGGAGGAGGTTGCATCAATGACGTTATCATGCATATCGCAAATGAGAATGTACCATTCGGAGGTGTAGGTAACTCAGGTACAGGACGTTATCACGGAAAAGACAGTTTCCTTGCTTTCAGCCATCAGCGCTCCATCATAGCAACCGGTAACTGGATTGACCTGCCTTTCCGTTACATGCCATACAGAATGTTCGGTCTTGTAAAGAAGATTTTATAATATGGAGCTTAACGGCAAACATTTGATTCTGGCGAGCAATTCTCCAAGAAGAAGGGAACTGCTCGCCGGTTTGGGTATTGAATTCGAGGTTGACACGAAAAACAATTTCGAGGAGGTGGTCAGCGGAGACATCGAGGCGGAAGACATTCCTGCCTTCATGTCAAAAGGCAAGTCACACGGCTTTCATCGTCAGCTGAAAGAAGGAGAGATTCTGCTCACTTCGGATACTCTGGTACTGTGCTCGGGAAAAGTCATGGGAAAGCCTCACTCGCGCGAAGAGGCATTTGACATGCTCCGGCTGCTTTCCGGACGTGAACACAAGGTGATTACGGCAGTCACTTTGCGTGATTGCAATCATGAAATCACCGAGAGCGACACCGCCCTGGTTCATTTCAAGGAACTGAGTGACGATGAAATCAATTATTACATTGACAATTACCAGCCTTTCGACAAGGCTGGTGCCTACGGTATCCAGGAATGGATAGGATACATCGGCATCGGGCGTATCGAAGGCTCGTTCTTCACAATAATGGGGCTTCCTGTCCATCTGGTGTATTCGCTTCTTTCCAGATTTAATTAAGCCCCATTGACAATCAACAGATGTCTCGACTACGCTCGACTTTATAATGTCGAATCACGAGATTCCTTTTCGTTATCCCCCAAGAATGAATCTACAACTGCAAAGTAATTGAATCCCCGGCATAGCGGACAGGACCAAAGGCGCGGCTACCGGACGGAGAAACTGCAACCACACGGAAAGTCCTCTCCCCGATCATGCCCGGGAAACCACCCTGACGCGCACCGATGACAAGAGTTGAAGAGTCATCATCATAAATGAAGTCAATCATCGAGTACAGCCCTTTCTCATAGTTGTAGTTCACACCCTCGTCCTCATAAAGAGTGAATTTTCCGTCAGCACCCTTATAGACATATATGGTGATGTCATCAGCCGGTTTTTCATCCGACCACTGCATCTGAGGTCCGACAGGAATGATGGAACCAGCCCTGACATAGAGCGGAATTCTTTCATAAGGAGCTGAAACCCTGGCAGATACACCACCGCACATATATTTGTTGGTATAGAAATCATACCATCCCTCACATTCAGGGAAATAGACCTCACGGCTGCGTACACCATATTCATATACAGGGGCAACAAGCAGAGAAGGGCCGAACATATAGGCATCCGAAACATCGGCACCCCTCCTGTCTGAAGGGAAATCCATCATCAGCGGCCTCATGATTGTATAGTCACGCAGCCAGGTCATACCGGCCAGAGAGTAGATGTAAGGCATGAGGCGATAACGGAGATTGGAATAGTAAAGTATTGATTTATAGGCAGGATGGGACTCCGGAGCAATCTCCCACGGTTCACGCAGAGGATATTGTCCATGAGCCCTGTAGAGAGGGCAGAAAGCGCCGAACTGGAACCATCTTGTATTGAGTTCCCTCCACTCCTTCAGGTCGGCATTCTCCCTGCCGGTAGCATTGAACAGGTCCTGAGCCTTAACATATCGGTCCTCTACACAGAATCCTCCAATATCCATTGTCCAGTATGGTATTCCGCTGACGGCGAAGTTAAGACCTGCTGAAATCTGGGCCTTCATATCCTCCCACCTTGTAGCTATATCTCCGCTCCAGGTTGCCGTTGAATATCTTTGAAGTCCTGCAAAACCGCTTCTGGTGAGAAGGAAAACACGTTTGTCCGGATCTGCACCGCGCTGGCCATTGTATATTGCTTCGGCATTCATATATGCGTATGCATTGAAGAATTCGGTAGAAGGACCCAGAGCCGTCGGCCCGCAAAGAGCCTTCCGGTAAGCCATGTTCGTACAATCTCGGATATTGGGTTCGGATGCATCCATCCACCAGGCGTCAAATCCAAGCGGATAGTAATGCTCATACATCTGCTGCCAGAAAAGCTTCCTTGCAGGCTCTGAATATGCATCATAGAATCCGTAGAGATAACCCTCTCCTATCCAGTCCTTTACGCCATCCTCGTATGCTCTGGTGTACATCCATCCGTTCTTGTCAAACTCCTTGTAATGGTCCGTGGTGACATAGAATTTCGGCCATACAGAGACCATCACATGCGCATTCATGCCATGGATGCTGTCAACCATGGCTTTGGGATCAGGGAAACGTTCTTTGTCAAACTCATGACTGCCCCATCCATCCTCCGGCCAGTGACTCCAGTCCAGTACAATGTTGTCAATCGGGAACTGCCTGTCCCTGAAACCTTTGAGGGCCGAAAGCATCTCATCGGATGTCTTGTAGCGCTCGCGGCTCTGCCAGTAACCCATTGCCCATTTCGGCATAATCGGGGCTTTGCCGGTGAGTTTGCGGTAACCGCTGATAACCTCGTCAGGGTTTGCTCCTGAAATGAAGTACCAGTCCATCTGCTTGCTCATCTCGCTCCACCATGACTGCTTGCCTTGCTCCTGCTCATCCTTGATTGGATAGGCTCTAAGGCCACAGTATGATACATATCCGTCCGGCTGCCAATCGATTCTTACAGGGGTTTTCTCCCCAGCCTTCAGGTTGAATGTAAATTTGTAACTATTTGGATTCCAGGCAGTACGCCACCTTTCAGGAACAACGGTCCTGCCTCCCATAGACACCTCCGTATAACCCGCATAATAGAGGATGAACTGATATTCACCGCTTTCAGGAGCCTCAAGGAAACCTTCATAGATAATATGCGACCCCATAAGCGGAAAGTCTTCAGGCAGACCAACCACATTTGAGAGCTCAGGCTCAACAAGGTATTCGAAATAAACCTGAGGCTCAGGACGAACCAAAGTTTTCCCATCCTGCGCGACATAAGTTCCAGTAAGTGAGCCTTTGACACCATCTTTGTCATAAAGGGTGAAAACCTCGGGCAGCTGGCTGTAGTCATCCGGATTTCCGAAACGCATCAGAGAATAGCTGTCCATCAGCAAGCCATAGCCCTTGTTTGAAACCACAAACGGAACAGAGACCTTTGTATTATATTGGAACAGTTCCTCATTCCTGCCTTTGTAATTGAATTCATCCGACTGATGCTGTCCAAGGCCATAGAAAGCCTCATCCGCATCCGACTCGAAAACCTGGCGCCATGTCCATCCTTTCGTACCATCCACCTCAATCGGTGCAAATTCCTTTCCGCCCCCAAGCTGTTCCTCAAGGATAATCCGGCCTTCTGCATCAGTAAACCAGACCTCACCGGTTGTACGGAGCACGTTTGCACTGACACGGCAGGTTTTGAGGGTGACAGTGTCTCCCGAAGAAAACACATCAAATGCCGGCACTACTTCAGGTTGAATCACCACAAGGCTATTCGGATCTGCAAAGCGTCTGTCCGGAGTTGCACTGACACGAACGATGTTTTCAGCCTCAGCTTCCAGCCTGACAAGCCTTGGTGCTCCGGTCTTTTCTGATGAAATTCTTACAAGAACTCCCCTGTCAAGAACTTCATAAGGAGAGCTGACACAAGAAGAAATCAATAACAGAGGCAGGGCCAGGCAGGTTATTCC
>CALZOR010000052.1 GCA_945827785.1 uncultured Bacteroidales bacterium
TTGGCTCGTGCATGCTTTCGCGCAGCAAGCTCTTCGGTCTTCTTTAGGCTAAGGACATGAAAAAGAGAATCGCGTCAATCGACATACTTCGCGCCATTGCAATCATCGGAATGATAATGTGCGCGAACATCGGCTTCAACTCGGGACTTCCTGCCTGGATGTTCCATGCCCAGACTCCCCCGCCGACATATAGCTTCGACCCTTCAGTTGCAGGTCTGACATGGGTGGACCTCGTGTTTCCATTCTTCCTTCTGCCGATGGGAGCAGCTTTCCCTCTGGCGATGAGGAAAAAGCTTGAAAACGGAGCCAGGATGTCAGGCATGTTCGCCTCGCTCTTCAAGAGATGGGCAATACTCACACTCTTTGCCCTTGTCATCGGCAACAGCAGCTACAACATCTGGAGCACCTCAAGAGAGGCATGGCAGGTGTACCTTTTCCTGATTGCCGTATGGGGAGGCATGTTCCTCTCACTTGTGCAGGCCAGTAAAAAGATTGTGAACATTGCCGGAATCATACTGCTCGCCGCCCTTGCATGCATCCTCGTTTTCTGGTTCGAAATTCCTCTTGACAAGGGAACGAGCGACATCATCATAATGATACTTGCAAACGTGGCCCTGTGGGGAGGTGCAATCTGGATGCTTACACGTAACAATCTGAGACTCAGGTGGCTGGTCATTCTGTTCATCGCAATGGTGAAAGCCGTCGATTCATACGCCCCTCAGGTTCTGGACTTCATTCCGGATTGCGGATGCATGAGCTGGCTGTTCAGTTTCGAATGGCTGCAATATCTGATCATAGCTCTGAGTGGATCGGTTGTCGGGGACATGATTCTTGACCACAGCCGCTCGGGCAAGGAAATCCGTCTTGATTCAAAGGACGTTGCAGCCGGATTCATTGCACTTGCTGCAGCACTCGTGCAGCTCTGGGGTCTTTACCTCAGGGCCGTTGCAATCGACTTTGCCGTGAGTGCCGCCCTTGCAGCTGCCTTTGTCGCACTTACATGGAAAAAGAAGAATGTATATACGAACGTCGGCATTACAGGCTTCGCCCTCATGCTGGTGGGAATTGCCTTCGACCCTCTTGACGGAGGCATAACCAAGGATTACTGCAACCTTTCCTACCTGTTCACGACCGGAGGGATGGCCGTGCTTGTCACCGCCTTCCTGCTCATGCTGGAATTCCGGTTCGGAATGAAGAGCAGTTTCATTGCAGGAGTCGGTCAGAATCCGATGGTGGCCTACACCGTAACGAGCTTTTTCATCGGGCCGGTTCTCAACCTGACCGGCATTCTGCCCCTGATCTACTCGCTTTCGGAGGGAAATCAGTTCTGGGGTGTTGCCCAGGGAGCCATCATCACCTTCCTGATGATGTGCGTTACATATCTTTGTACCAAAATGAAATTATTCTGGAGAAGTTAAATATGAAACAACAGGTACTGTGGACTGTTGCAATGGCAGCAGCTCTATTTGCGAATACATGCATTGCAGCCTCTGCTTCAAATGCAGGGAAAAAGGAAGTAAAAACAATCGAAACCCCGGCTTCTGACTCGAGAATAGAATATACGGGGCGGGTGCTTGCAGATGGAAATGACGTCTCATATGACTGGTCGGGAGTATATGCAAGAATCAGGTTCAAGGGTTCATCACTTGCAGTAAGATGCTCTGACACAGGCAATTCATGGTTCAATGTCTGGATTGACAAGGAGATGGACCCTGTTATGGACAGCAAATTCATGGTTGCAGCAAAAGATACGGTCATATATCTTGCCAGTGGACTTGGCAAGGGCGAACACACCGTCATTCTCCAGAAGAGGACGGAGGGTGAACAGGGACGCATTACCCTGCATTCCTTCATCAGCCAGGATGAAATCCTTCAGGCAAACGGGCGCAAGGGAAGGCATATCGAATTTGTCGGAGACTCGTACACATGCGGTTACGGAACGGAAAGCGCTTCAAAAGACGACCCTTTCGAGGCAAGGACGGAGAACTGTGCATTGACCTATGCAGCAATCACGGCCCGGTATTTCGATGCGGATTACAACCTCGTAAGCCACTCCGGTCAGGGAATAGCCCGCAATTATGACGACTTCCGTCCGGGTTACAACATGCCTGACAGATACAGCCAGACCTTCGACATGGATGAGAACACCGTCTGGGATGCCTCGGAGGCGGCATACAGGCCAGATGCCGTTGTCATCTACCTCTGTACCAATGACTTTTCGACCGGACGTCAGCCACATCAGACGGCATTCTGCAACCGCTATGTCGAGCTTCTGAACAAAATAAGGAACAACTATCCGGAGGATGTCCCTATTGTCTGCATGGCGTCAAACGTTACCCCTTTCAGCTTCGACTACATCAGGATGGCATGCGTGATGAGCGGTTTGAAGAACGTATATTACATGTGCGTAACAACGGGTGTACACAACGAGGATACCGACCTTGGTGCAAGCTGGCATCCGAACTATACAGGGCAGAAAAAGGTGGCCAGCTGCCTTATTCCGTACATCAGCACGGTCTGCAACTGGCCACTATGTGAAAAGCCTTATAGGTAAGGATTTTTCAAAAAGCAACTTATTTTTGCCAAATCCCTAAATCATTTTACCGGGACGGAGATTGATGCACTCTGGAGACCCTTGGCCCTGACGGTGAGGACAGCCTCGCCTGAAAGGCCCTCCAAAGACTGGACAATCACGGTCAGACGTCCGCTGAAAGCCGCCATCCGTGGCTCATGGAAAGGCATCAGGCAGGTCGGGTCACCATTGGCAGTGGCCCTGAACCTGCCGGCACCACTGACGCTGAAAGCCATCACATTGTCCGCAAGCGGGCACAGATTGCCGTCCTTGTCAACGACAGATGCGGTAACGTAAGCAAGATCCTTTCCATCAGCAGCAAGAGAGCTGCAGTCGGTACGGAGTTCAATATGGTGAGGCTTTCCTGCAGTACGTACCACGGCCTCGTCCACGGCATTGCCCTTGTCATCAAATGCAACGACCTTGAGTTCTCCGGCAGCATATTTGACATCCCACATAAGCCTGTATCTGCCAAGGACATCCTCTGTCCTCGTACCCTTTGACTTCGGAGCATCTTCAACCTTATGCCTTACACCCTGGCTGACACCGTTCAGGAAAAGCTCGGCAGAAGGCCAGCTCGTGAAGACATGGACAGGAATTTCCTCTCCCTCATGTCCCTTCCAGTTCCAATGAGGAAGGATGTGAAGAGTGGCATCCTCAGTGTTCCACTGGCTGCGGAAAAGATAGAATCTGTCCTTCGGAATGGATGCGAGGTCGATTATTCCGAACATGGAACTATGATTTGGCCAGGCATCATTGTCATAAGGTGTAGGCTCGCCAAGATAGTCGAAACCGGTCCAGACGAACTGACCGATGGCCCATGGATAGTCATCCTGCATTGAGAAATCAATATCTGGACAATTTGACCATGTGCAGGCATCCAGTTCATAGGCATTCGAATGGTGGTCAGGGTCGCTTTTGCTGAAACGTCTTTCCGCTGGGAACTTGTAAACTCCGCGCGAACTGACAGTGGAACCGGTCTCGCTTCCAAGCACAAGTCCATGTCCCACCTTGTCGTTGACCTTTATATAATCCCATGGATGATAATTGATTCCAACGATATCATAAACATCGATAAACCCATTGTCAAGGGAATTGCGGACATAATTAAGACCGCAGGTCACCGGACGGGTAGGATCTTCCCTATGGCATATATCCTGAAGGAACTTACCGGTCTTCCAACCATCGTCAACCCTCTGCGAAGGCACTTCATTGCCCACACTCCACATCATCACTGACGGACTGTTGCGATACTGGTGAAGCATGTTCACCATGTCCTTCTCAGCCCATTGGTCGAAGAAACGGTGATAGCCATTTGCACATTTGGCCACGTCCCACTCATCGAAAGCCTCAACCATCATCATCATCCCCATTTCATCGCACAGACGGACAAGCTCGGGAGCAGGCACGTTGTGCGAAGTGCGGATTGCATCGCATCCCATGTTCTGGAGCATCTTTATCTGATGTCTGATCGCAGACTCATTGACAGCAGCTCCCAAAGGGCCGAGGTCGTGGTGGTTGCAGACGCCTTTGAACTTGCGCACCTGTCCATTGAGGATGAAACCCTTCTGAGGCACGTATTCGATTGAACGGATGCCGAAACGCGTCCTGTACTCATCCTTCACGACACCATCCTCGACTATCCGGCTGACTGCTGTATAAAGCGATGGCGACTCGGGACTCCAGAGCTTCGGATTGTCAACGATGAAGGTCTGCAGAAGAGGCTCCCCTTCCCTCACCCTGAAATTCTTCGAGGATGTCGCAACCTTGTTTCCATCAGGGTCGCAGATATCGGTCACGATGTCGATGCGGCGGCCGTCGGCTCCCACAACCTTTGTCTCAAGACGAACCGAAGCATAGTCGGCACAAACTGAAGGAGTCGTGACGTAAGTGCCCCACACAGGGACATGGACATCCTCCGTGAAAATCACATGGACATTCCTGTACAGGCCGGCACCAGGATACCAGCGGGAAGACTGAGGCAGGTTCTCAAGACGCACTGCAAGAGTATTCTGACCGGGCTTTACAAGGTCTGTCACATCACAATGGAAGGAATTGTAGCCATAAGGCCAGAAACATGCTTCCTGTCCGTTCACCCACACCCGAGCCTCGCTCATGGCACCATCGAAAAGGAGGGTCACCCTCTTTCCCTGCGGGACATCGAAGCTGCGGCGATACCATCCGCATCCCACATAAGGGAGACCGCCGGTACGACCGGTCATGACCGCCGTATTGTCATCGTTGGGCTGGAGATCGATATCGCGGCTGAAAGGTCCGTAGATTGCCCAGTCATGTGGGACGGTGACATTTTCCCACGACGAATCGTCATAACTGCACTGAAAAGCCCCTTCAGCATCTGAGCGGTGGAACTTCCAGTCCTTCTCCAGAAGAGTCTCACTCCTCTGGGCGAAACAAGGCAGCAGCCCCGATGTTGCCATCGTGACTGCTGCAATAAATCTGGAAATATTCATAATAGGTTGGAATTGTCAAATTACTCAAGGGAAACGAAGCCGACCTGAGCCTGAGCCCTGACCTTGGCTTTGAATTCTGCCGGGATGTTGTTATACACTTCAACTGCTTTGTAAACACCTTCAAGGTCGATATCACCCAGATATTTGGCCGCATTTGACGGGTCCTCGTTGATGAAACTTGCGCACTGCGCTGCCTTGAGGTAATCGGTAGGAAGCATCATGTAGGCATCCTCAAGAGAGCAGAACAAGAGTTTTGCCTCAGGGGTAAGGTTGAACATACGACGCATGACAGCCTTCTTTCCGTCAAGCACCTGCCTGCACTCATCCTTTGAGTAAGTACACTCGACAACAACCTCGTCAGCGCATGAAGTCGGCTCAAGCACAACCGTAGCAGCAAGCTGGGTACCATCATACATCCAGCATCCGGTTGCAGCATGTCTTGAATACGGAACTTCAACACCGTTGACCTTGACGCAAGACGGAGGGAGGATGTTGTCAAATACCACCCTGAGTCTGCGGGATGCACCCATGCCTTCGTACTGTCCCTCGCGAGGAGCGACCTTGACTACGACTTTTCCGTCAGCAACGGTCTTGGTCACCTTTGTAAGGGCAAAGTCTGACTGATATGCCTGAGTATTCTCATCGTCTTCATAAATAACTGTCTGATATTCATTTGTACCAGGAGCTATGAAGAGATAGAGTTCATCGGACCTCTCCTGAAGATTCTGAATCTCAGGCGAAGCCATAGGGATGATTGCACCTGCCTTGATGAAATACGGATTCTCTTCGATTGTGTAGTGTCCGGCCACTTTCTGACCGCCCTTTAGAATGGTTCCCGTAACGACATCGTACCAGTCATTTCCTTCGGGAAGCCACCATGTTCTTTCTGCAAGGGCCGTAGTTGCATCCGCCGGCTGGTCAACCGCACATGCAAGGATGTCGTCACCGAACATGAACTGCTGATTCCATGTGTAAGCTTCTTCTGCCTCAGGATAGTCATAGTACATAGGACGGCACATTGAGACTCCGGTATCGTAGGCCGTGCGGGCTGCGTTGTATATGTATGGAGAAAGCGAGTACCTCAGGCGGATGCTTGCCTTCATTGCCTTGTAGTAGTCCGGGAAGGCCCAGATTCTTCTTTCAAGTGAAGCATTCTTTGTGCTGTGGGTCTTGAAGATAGGTGTGAAAACTCCGTACTGGAGCCACCTTGTGAGCATTTCCGGATTGGTGCCTGACTCGCCCTTCGGGCTCATGTGACCTCCGATGTCGTGGCCCCAGTAGCCATAGCCCACGTTGGATGCGGTCGAGGTGAAATATGGGAGATATCCGAGAACCTTCCATGTGGTGTAGGTGTCGCCTGAGAATCCGAGCTGATAGCGGTGGCTTCCGAGACCTCCCCACCTGTGGTAAATGAGCGGACGCGGTGCCAACTTGCCCTCTGACTCAGTGCGGCGCACCTTGTCGTCAAAGAAGGTGCGATTGAGCCAGAAGGTATTGCTGAGCTCCGGTGTATAACGGCTGATGTTCCACTGCTGCCAGTCAAGCCACCAGAAGTCAACTCCCTGAGCCTCAAGAGGATGAATTACCGAGTTAAAATAAGCATCTGTCCAGTTGCGGTCGCAGATCCTGAATGGAATAGGTGCCCTCTGGCCTGGTTCTCCCTGGCGGATCTTCTGTCCTTTGTATGGATAAGGATTCTCTTTCTCGTCCTCTGCATAGACATAGTCCCTCGGGCCGTCATATTCCTGAGTCCTCGAAAGGTAGTCTGCCTTGAAAGTCTCGTAACAGTCCTCGTTCGGCTGTATGCCTGATGCAGGGTGGAGGTTGAGAGAGGTCTTGAGATTCATGGAATGTATTTCGGCAAGGAAGTTCTCCGGATTCGGGAAGAGCTGCTTCTGCCATGTATAGCCTGTCCAACCGACTCTCTGGCCGAAACGGTCCTTAGGGCAATTCTTAGCTCTCAGAGTCCAGGTCTCATGCCAGTCCATGTCGATGACCATGATGTCAATCGGAATGCCCATGTCGCGGAAAGTCTTGCCAAGTTCGATGAATTCCGCATCGGAATACTGCCAATAGCGTGACCACCAATATCCGAGAGTGTATTTCGGAGGCATCGGGATGCGTCCAGCGACTTTGATGAAATCACCGAGAGCCTCCTTGTATTGATGTCCATAAGCAAACATATAGAGGTCCTGACGGTCAACATCATCGCGGCACGCAACCCAGGTTTTCCAGTCGCTGTCATCCTCTACGAAAAGGTGGCGCTTGCTCTCATCGACAATTGCCCATCCGTCGCGGGAGAGGACTCCTTTGTCGTAAGGTTCGATGGTGGTGACGCCGTCGCACTTGTCGAGGGTGCGGGTGGTGCCAAGAAGGTTGCCGCTGTCATCCGAATCCGGGGTCCAGACCACTGTCCTGACTCCTTTCTTCGATGATGGATCTGCCATCTTGAACTCTACCTTCAGGTTCTTCCCATTGAATTTGCCTTCGCCGGTGTATGTGAGTTTGAGAGCATCGGTTGTGATGACGACACCTTTGCCTTTGGAGGCCTTTCTGTATGCAGGTACAGGGAGGTTCCTGTTCACAATCGCAAGGGTGGCATTGTCTTCAAACCTTCCGTCAGCGCTCCATTCCATGCGGATGAGCTTAGGAGTAAGCACTGTGAAGCGGGCATTTCCGCATACGACTTCTGCTGCGGGATCTGCCTTAGGGTTGTACTCATTTGATGCTGAAGCCATTACGCTTATAAGCAAGGTGGCTAGAATTGAAATTGATTTTTTCATTATTTATTTTGTTTAGTTTTCTCGACTCTATTCTGTCGATTGAATTGACATATCCTTCGACATTGGGGTGGGGATTCTGTCGATCGGAATGAAATCTCCATCGAAATGACATCGGGGATGGGATTATTTCGCAGGGGTATTGATCACAGACTGGTTGATTTCGCGGAAACGAGGGACATCTACCTTGACGATACGGTCATAAGTCATGATTCCGTTCACCTCAATCTCGACATCGGTAGTCTGGGTATAGACGGCAGCGGCGGTGCCGGTGTAGATGAAATGCTTGAGGAGTTCCGCAAATTCCTCATAACGGTCCATGAGTTCCTTCTGGCTGTGCATCACATCGCCGTAACCCCAGTTCTTGTCCTGCTTCCAAAGATGTCCTTCGACAGGGTAGCCGATTCCGCCATATTCTCCGAGGACGTTCACGAATTTTCCCTCGATGGCATTCATTGCCGGCTGAGGATAGTGGTGGCAGTCCTGGATGTCTCCGCAGAACTCAAAGTTTCCGCCGGATGACTGGTTGACGAGGCGCGTAGGGTCATGTTTCTTGGTGTAGTCAACAACTGCCTTGGTGTCGAACTGGCCCCAGCCCTCATTGAACGGAACCCAGACCACAATGCACTGGAAGCATTTCAAGGCATCCATAATTTCAGTCCACTCCTTGTAGAAATTGGCCTTCCACTGCTGAGGAACGACGCAGTCCGTACCGCCGAGGAAGCTGTCGCGTGACCATTGGTTTCTCTGTCCTGCTGCAATCTCCTGGTCACGGGTGTCGATCACGCCCTTGCAATAGTCGCCGATGCACGGCATGTCCTGCCATATCATCATACCCTCTACATCTGCATAATAGTACCATCTTGCAGGCTCGACCTTGATGTGCTTGCGGATCATGTTGAAGCCCCATTCCTTAGTCTTGACAATGTCGTAGCGGAGAGCTTCGTCAGTAGGCGCCGTATAGAGTCCGTCAGGCCACCAGCCCTGGTCGAGCGGACCAAAGTGGAAAAGCTGCTTACCGTTAAGGGCCATTCTCTTGTTATAGCCTTTATTCCTGCATATCGAGATTTCACGCATTGCCGTGTAACCGTCAACGGCATCCACAATCTTGCCTTTGCGGCTTATGCTGATACGTACGCCATAGAGATACGGGCTGTCTGGCGACCATGTTTTCACCTGAGGCACCTTCACGACGGCATGTCCGTCCACTACATCAGCAGATGCAATCACCTCAGTTCCAGGATGTTCCGCACTGTATCCGATACCTCCTTCTATAAGCTCCACCTTCACGGCATCACCGGCCTGCACTCCCGCAGCGGCAACATCGAAGCTGATTGTCCCTTCTGAAAGATTTGAGACTGCATAATATGATTCAATATGGGTAACTGGTACAGACTCCAGCCATACTGTCTGCCATATTCCGGTCACAGGAGTGTACCAAATACTCTGAGGCGCGTTCACCTGCTTTCCGCGAGGCTGCCAGCTGTTGTCTGTCGCATCCCATACGCGGACGGTAAGTACATTACCCTTTGCTTTTGCGACAGAGGTAATGTCAACGGTGAAAGGAGTATATCCTCCCGTATGTTCAGCAACCTGAGTACCATTAACATAAATTGTCGCCTTCCAGTCAACTGCACCGAAATGCAGCAGTGTCTGCCTGCCTTTCGAGTTCTTCGGAAGATCGAATGTACGCTGATACCAGAGCGCCTGTTCCTTTCCGACCATCCTGCCAACCCCGGACAGAGAAGACTCAACAGCAAAAGGGACTAGAATCTTGCCCTCCGGAGTAAATTCAGCAGCAGCCTCAGGAGTGATTGCATAATCCCACAATCCATTGAGATTCACCCAATTGGAGCGAACCATCTGAGGGCGGGGATATTCCGGCAGCGGGGCAGAAGGATTCACCTGCTCAGCCCACTGGGTTTTGATAAGGTCTCCTGCAGGCTTCCAGTCTGCGGCATTTGCCACGACCGCGCATAAGGCAAGAGAAAGAAGGGATACGATTTTTTTCATATTACAGAATTTGGCATTAGTTTCAAAATCTCTCAAATTTAGCAATTATATGGATATATATGCAATGTTCGCGTATCAAATTATTTCACTTCCCAGCGTCCACCCTCTCCGAACAGAGTCTGGGTGAACTCCTCAAGATAGCCGAGCCTGTAAAGCAGGTCGATATTCGTAAAACGGCTGCGCATGAACGGAATGAATGAGAATGTTTCCTTGAGATGCTCACGGCTCACGCAAATCATTTCCGGCTCATAAGCGGCACCGACAGCCTTGAGGTTTTCATAAACCCTGCTGAAAGGCAGGATTGTCTTACGGATGCGCCCGGAAAGCTCGCCCCAGCATGATTTGAGCGTTTCAACCTGTCTGCGCAATCCTTCAGCATCAATATACTTACCCTTGGTTTCTTCAAGACATCTTGCCATGTGACCAGGCTTGTCCTTGCAGATCTGTCTAATCTCCGCCTCCATTTCGGGCCAGGTCTTCCATGAAGATATGACGGCATCGACATCGATGTTCTCAATGTCCTTTTTCAGAAGGAATTCAAGCTCGAGAGTTGACACCAGCGTACCTATCCCGACTTTGAAACCATGGCTTACATGGACGCCGTCCGGATAGCTCAGTCCTTCCATGTCCCAGCAGTGGGAAAACTGATGCTCGGTGCCGGACGCAGGGCGGCTCGACTGGATAGCCTGCATTGCAAATCCGCTCATTATCAAGCCATAAGCAAGTTTTGAAGTTGCATCTACATCGCCTTGGAAGACCTCGGACGGACATGAAAGCGCATCCATGAGGTCATTATGGAGAAGGCTGTATGCAAAATCATCAATCTTTTCCTCTCCAAGGGCATCTGCAATCATCCAGTCCGCTGCTGCCGGAACCTTTGCAATGAGGTCTGCATATCCGGAAGCAGACATATCCTTCGGAGCCTTTGCAGCAACCTCAGGGTCGAAGACCATTCCATAAGGGGCGCGGCAGCTGAAGGTCTGCTTGTTTCCATCCTTGGTGATTGACGCACCGAAAGCAGTATATCCGTCCATGGAAGCGGCCGTACCGACAATTATGTATCTTCTGCCCAGATGATGTGAGGCTAGTTTGGTCAGGTCATTTATCACTCCTGAACCGACTGCAACTGCAATTGAATCGTCTTCAGCCAGGAATGCCTCAACCCTCTCAAGGAATGACCATTCAGCATAGAAATGGTCGTCTTCGAAAATCAGAGGTTTCCTTTGTCGAATGCCTTCGGCTTCGAGACTTTGAAATGCCTCTTTACCTGCTGCCTCCCATGTATTCTTATCCGCCACGATAACGGCATTTCTGCCCGGGAAGAGTTCCTTGAAAATTTTTCCGGTTCTGGACGTAGCACCAGCTCCAAATTCAAGGGCTTTGGTGTCACTTGCCCTCCTGAGGGCCTCTGCGACCATATCTACATGATTCATAATATTTTATATAAATTTTATCCGAAAATAAAAATTGTTTTTTCAATTCATTTTCATATCTTTGTGTTTTCCATTTTATAACCTATCAAAAACAAGTTTATGATCAGCATAGCAGAAAGACACAAAATCATTAAGGAGCAACTGCAACTTAATGGCTACGTACGCGTTCAGGACCTTGCCGAGCAGTTGGGTGTCACCGGAGCTACAATCCGCAAGGATCTCCGAATTCTGGAAAGCCAGAACGTTCTCCTTCGCACTCACGGAAGCGCCTCTCCGGTCAAGCCTCACGTAATGGATATCAGCGTCGATATCAAGGCATCACAGAACAGAGACAAGAAGCTGATCATTGCGCAGGCAGCTCAGAGTCTCATCACTCCTGACGATGCAATCATCATTGCTTCCGGGTCTTCCGTCACAGCATTCGCTGAAATCCTTACTCCTCGAAACATGATCAATGTCGTCACTCCGTCCCTCGGAGTCGCATTGATTCTCAACGAGAAAGAAAACGTGAAGGTCATGGTTCTCGGTGGCGAGATGTATCAGAACTCTTTGTCAGTCAGAGGCAGTTATACAGAGGCCGGTCTGGTCAATGTCAGCTGCTCCAAATTGTTCATAGGCTGCGATGGCATCAACCTCGAAACAGGTATCACCTGTTCAAATCTTGCAGAGGCGAGCCTTACTACAGCCATGATGAAATCCTGCACCCAAACAGTGGTTCTGGCCGATTCATCCAAATTCGGACGCAGAGGTTTCGGTAAAATCGGAAATGTCGAGGATATCGATATCATAATCACCGATTCCGGCATCCCTTCAACAATGCGCAAGAAAATCGAGGACCTAGGTGTCCAGATTCTCATTGCAGACTAAGTCACCTGTCCTTCCCAACCGGGAAAACAAGACTTCTCAACTTCACTCCGTCTGAATTGAAAAATTCCAGACGGATTTCTTTTTCTGTGGAGAAAAGTAACGTAATAATTGAAAACAAGTCTTGACAAATGTATGCATATTTTTACATATTTATATAATATCTGTCTCTTATACACATCTCCGAG
>CALZOR010000053.1 GCA_945827785.1 uncultured Bacteroidales bacterium
AGGTAGTTGTGCTCCGGGGTGCTGAGGGCATGGACATCGCTGTAGGCGCAATGGTGATTGGTGATTACAAGCCCCTGATCTGAAATGAAACTGCCTGTACAGCCAAATTCCAAGCTTACGACGGCGTCCGACAGCGATGCACCGGGAGCGTCGGCATTGTAGATTTCCCTGGCGGAAAGCACAAGGCCGCGCTCCTGCATCTTTTTCTCAAGCGCTGAATCTATCATGTGAATCATCCACATGCCTTCGTCGGCGCTCATTTTCAGGCAGCACAATGCTGCAATCATGATTGTCGTTATTCTTTTCATCTGCACGGATATCTTCTCTTGCTTATTTTGATTTGCCCCTGAGCCTAATTTTCATAAGGATGGCAGGTCCCAGGCGTCTTGAAAGACAATTTTGCCGGAGTCTCCCGAACATCATCCTTTGCATAAGTAATCGTCCATGTCTCCATCGTCATCAGCTCCCACAATTTTTCGGCTGTCATTGGAGCGGCAAATCTTACCTGGATGGCAGGCTGGAGTTTGTCGTTGAGCTGCAGATAGATGCCGATGATTCCGTCATGTTTTGAAAGGTGGTTGCTCAGGAACGGCATGTTGCGCAGGATAATCGGTTTCTCATAATTCGGGTCGGCAATTTCATAGATGAACTGCTGCTTGCCCTCACTTTCCTGAATCCGGCTCTTGAATTCGGCCTTGAATGGAGAGAACATCCTCCGGATAAAATCTTCCACCGGCATGCTTCCAACCTCATCCTCCATCTTCACAAACTCGTAGTCCACTTCCGTTACCTTTGTGCCCCCGCCATGAACCGGCATCTCCAATGTCTTCATTTCCACGATATTTCTGAACCAGTCAGCATCAAGATTCTCTTCAGGGTCCATATATACCCTGACAATCAGAGGGCAGGCAAATTCGCTTTCAAGACCATATATCTTCTTGCCTGTGAGCCTCATCTGCATACCGAGATAATTGATATCCATCTTGTCATACATCTTCTCCACGCGGATGGTGACAATTTTCACCACAGGCACCTGGGCAGGGTCAGGAGTCTGGACGCGGAATTTAGATGGAACATATATAGCCTCGCGAATCTTGTCCGGATTTGTGACAGCCGGGTCGTAGAGAATCTCGGCCTCGTGTTTCTTGACAAAGGTCTTCACTCCGTAAACGCCCTGGATTTTCTCCAGCTTTGCCTTGAAAGCCATCGAGCTTCCGTAGCATTTGACTGAACGGAGTCCGTCCATACGCACGGTTTCAAGCTGACCGGCATCAATCTTCCGGATTATGCTTCCGTCTTCGGCCGTTGTTTCGAGACCCCATTTCATGTCAATCGTAGGCAGTTCAAACCTGCCCCCTGCCCAGATTCCGAAAGCAACGAGTGCGACAGTGAGTATTGCAGGGACATATTTCCAGCCCTTGCCCTTTGAGTGGCGGCTTATGCCCGTTTTCAGTGCTCCGCTTGTACAGGCAGCCACACAGTCGCCGCAGAGTGTGCAGTCAACAGAACAGATCTTGCCGTTGTTGAAAGCCTTTACATCGATGTGATGAGGGCATTTCTTGACGCAGAGCCCGCATTTGTTGCAGAGGTCTTCGTCTTTCATGATGTGAAGAAGCTGGAGCTTTGGTCTGGCATTGAAGATTTCCAGCATATAGCCCAGCAGACAGAATGCTCCCAGCAGCACGGCCCATGGAATATTTGCTCCAAGTACATCGGCTACGAAATATACCCCGAACAGGACACCAATCCAAAGCCAGAATTTCAACGAGTTCGAAATTGCACCCAGAGGGCAGAGGTACTTGCACCAGAACATGTCGATGAAGAAGCTCCCAAGCACGACGCATGCAAGGGATACGATTGACATCCAGAGAGTTATCTCTCCCTTGAATCCGGTTGCCACGGCATAGTAAGGGTCAAGGTTCTTGCAGAAAAGCTCACTTGCTCCGACTGTGTTGTAGAAAATCCAGAAAAGCAGGGCGTATTTGAAGATTCGAAGAATCTTGTCGGCGATGCTTCGGTTGCGTATCTTTATGCTCTTGATGTGCATTGCTTCCCTTGCCTTGCCCAGCAGGTCCTGGACGGTGCCCAGAGGGCAGATATAACCGCAGAAGAGCTTGCTGAAAAGTATGACGGCTGCTGCCAGGACAAGTCCCATCATTACCTGAAGGGAAGACATTGAACAAGGCAGGCTATTGTTCGCAAGATTGGTCGAAAGCGCCTGAAGTCCGCCGAAAGGACAGTATTTCTCCGGGTCAGCCGGTTCAGCAAACTTGATAAGCCCTGACAAAGCCACGACGATGGCCGCCAGCACGCCCCACTGAAGAAGGTACTTCGGCCAGTTTTTCTTGATAATGTTATTTCTGGACATGGTGTTATTGATTTATCAGTAAATATCGTTATTTTTCATTATAGATGTTGCAGAAACTATCCGAATTCAGGATTTTCTTTGCTAACATCTGTACATCCCTGCTGCTGATACGGCTAATTTGCTGGTTGTAGTCATAATATTCATCAATTCCATATTCTACCTTTCTGATAAGTTTCATATTCTTTGATGAAACGGATTCCTTGGCATTCTCTTCCACCTCCCGGTTATATTTTGATAGATATTTCACAGCAGCATCCATTTCCTCTGCCTCTGGGCCGTCAAGAGCCAGATTTCTCAGTTCATTTTCAACATCCTCGATAAGGATATCCTTCATCTCGGGACGAGTCTGGAAAGAAACGGTGGACTCGAATACTCCTGAGTTTTCTGTTCTGATTTCCGTGTTGAAGCTGACGCTATAAGTGCCTCCACGGGCTTCCCTGATCTGATTGATATAACGGAAAGACATGATGTAGTCGAGAAGATCAAAACACAAAAGGCTCTTGGTGTCAAGCTTGGTCTTGCCTCTGAAATTGTATTCGATGATGCTTTTCGGAGCAGACTCCAATGGATAATTCTCATCGAGCCGGATCTTGCCATTGTAGCATGGTGTTGTCGGTTTGACCTTTGCAATTGTCTTGTTTTCTGGAAGTTTCAATGATGCAATATATTTACGGACAAGATTTTGCACCGTTTCTTTGTCCAGGTCACTGCAAATATACACGCTCAAACGTTCGGTTCCGGAGTAACTGCGCCTGAAAACATCTTCTAGGAATTCCTGATTCAGTTGCAGCACATCACTTGAATCAGACTCAGCCGCCCACGGATGTTTGCTAAAACGGATATCCCTGACTTTTTCCTTGAACAATTGCTGGTTGGTCTTAGTCTTGCCCAGAGCCGAAAGACTGTTCTCTACAAAATGGTCAAGCAATACCTTTTCGCCCATATAAGGCTCTGTAAGCTGAAGATAAGCCATGGCAAGAGCTTTCTTAGCATTCTTCTTGTTTGAAAGAACGGAAATCGTAGCCATCTCCCGTTTGAAATATGTCGTCAGGTCAACTCCGGAGCATGACGGCATGCTTTGCAGGCGTGAACGATCGGTTCCGCGGAATCCCATATATCTGCTCATATATCCGACAGCTGCTTTGGAAGCTCCTATCTTCTCCTGGTCAAAAGCGGCATATCCAGTATCAAAGTAATATGTTGCAGAAAAATGGACAGGTGACTGAACTTCATCAGAAGGGGTCCAATAGACTTTGGCGCCATTGTCAAGCTCCCATACTTCGCTTCGGGTTCCCTTGACTGGACGGGTATTTACAATCCTGCCCTGAGGAACATCGACGTCAAGAGAAATGTGTTCGAATGTAAGGAATCTTTTCTGAGGCTCCTTTGCATTTGCCTGAGCAATGATTTCCTTCATTCTTTCTTTCCCAGGAAGGATTTCCTTCTTGCTTTCATTGCAACTGTATGCATATATCATCTGGCTGTCCGTGAACATCTTGGAAATATAGGTATTCACTTCTTCAGGGGTTATTTCTTCAATAAGGCTCTTCTGTATCCTCTTCATTTCGGAAGGCAGGATGCATGGATAGCCCCTCAGGAAATGCTCCTTGCAGACATTGACAAGGTCCTTGTCAGCAATATCTTTGTCTGAATATTCCTTGTCGAGCTTAAGCCTTGTCATAGAGGTGAATACAGCATTTGCCACTTCATCTTCGGACAACCCGAATGCTTTCAGGCTGTTCATCTGGTCGGTGTAGAATGTAAGCAACTCTTCAAGATGGTCTTCTTTCTTTGGCGAAATAGTGAAAAGAGTGATGTAGAACTCAGAGCTATACTGATTTGTCACTACTACAGCAGATTTTGCCGGGCAATCATTCTCTTTCACAGCCTCCTTCAGCCTCATCTCAACAGCATTGGTGAGGATATCACGTATGAGGGCATCTTTTACAAATCCGTATGTTGAACGCTCTTCCCAAGAAGGAAATGCTTGTCTGTGAATTACCTTCAGTGTCTGGTATTTTATCTGGCTGTCAGTCATGTCTTCCATCAGAGGCTCTTCAAGGTCTGGAACCATAAATACCTCTTTCGGTGCTGGATTCTCCCTTGCTGGAATATCGGAAAAGCAACTTTTGACCTTTTTCTCCATTTCCCTGACATCAATATCTCCGACAATGACAATTGCCTGCAGATCAGGACGATACCATTTGTCATAAAAGTCGAGGATTTCTTCCCTTTTGAAATTGTTAATCACCTCGAGAGTGCCGATAACGCTCCTTTGGGCTTGCTTGCTTCCTCTGTATATCAGGGCATTCTGTTTCATAGCCATCCTTGTACGTGAATCGTCCCGGCGTCTCCACTCCTCACTGATGACACCTCTTTCCGCATTCAGTGCCTCCAGTTCACACGAGATATCTGTGGACCAATCATGCAGAACCAGCAAGACTGAATCTATGAAAGACTCCCTCACAAGAGGAATTGAAGACAGATTGTAAACGGTTTCATTCCTGGAAGTGTAGGCATTTATGTTTGCACCGAATCTGACGCCTTCCTTTGACAGGAAGCCGAACAGCTCTTTATCCGGGAAATGCTTGGTTCCATTGAATGCCATGTGCTCCAGAAAATGAGCCAGACCGTTCTGGTTGTCTTCCTCCTGAAGTGCACCCACATTGTGAACGATGTAGAAATCCGCACATCCTTTCGGCTTTTCGTTATGCCAGATATAATACGTCATTCCGTTTTCAAGTCGGCCAATCACAACATCCTTGTCCTGTGGGATTTTCCCATCCTGCACTCCTTCATTTGCGGATGCAGTACCTGAAAGCACCATCATCAGGAAAGAAAATATACAAGCAGTAAATAAATGTTTCATACTCCATAAATTTAGAAAGAAAATCCAATACGGGCAGACAGGATGTTATTATCGTTTCCTGTCAGATAATCAAGTTTTTGCAAAGAATGGGAATATGTATCCGAAATCTCGAACCATATTGAATATTTGGCGCTCATCAGACGGGTGTATCTGGCTGCGAGTAAACCTCCCGCCCTTGGTGCTGTCCTGAATTCGAAGTCCTTCTCGAGATAATTGTCGGCTGACAGCGGCTTGCCTGACGATGCAGAAGCAAGCTGCCCGTCATTTCTTGGGTTCCCGAATCCATATAGTGCTGTAAGGTCAAACCTTACTGAAATAATATTCTTCTCCTTGATTGTAAAGTCCTTACCGAGGAAAATATCCGCGGTAAAGGAACATAGGTTGCCCATTCTGTAGAACGGGTATATTGTTGTGGTGAATGTTCTGTAGTTCATCAGAATTGAGGCTCCGAACTCCCACTCTGGACGATTATGTCTGACATTTGTCCAGCCTTTGTATTCGATTTTGGCAGCAACGTCCGTCCTGTCCAGAACCTCTTTTTTGCCGAGATATTCAGTGACTGTATTTTCTCCCGGTTGGGTACTTTTCCGATAAATATTTTCCTGGTTTTTCAGTCCTTGATAATTTGCACCGAGACTGACCTTGTGATAGGTTTCCCCTTTACTCAAAACCAAGCTTCCGTCATAGCTGATAGCATTTCCGGCGAATTCGCAATATACTACCTCCGTGGAAGCCCTTTTCCCGTAAAAGCCATTTCTTCTGAGGTATTTCAACTCGTGGTAAGTCCGTATATTCCTTCCGGTGGATACCTGAATAGCCCCTCCGTAAATATTGTTGAGCATTGGTCTTGTCGAGGATTCCGCCGGCATATATCCGTTGTCCGTGCTGAAGATTTCCTTATTTCCCCAGAATCCTCCATAATCAACAAAAGTATAATAGTTTTCTGCAGAGTAACCGTACAGCTTTCCGCTGATGGATTCAATATTTCTGAGATATAGCGCATTAAGTCCTATCGAGAACGATTCTGAAGGTGACCAGCGTACTCCGGCGCTGGACTCCAGGTCCATCATTGAATTCTTGTACCTTGGGTCTTTCCTTTTGGAATAATTGCCGGTCGAATAGTCAATTCTTAATCCTATTGTCCAATTGTCGGCAATATCATAGGACAACGCTCCTATCAACTTGTATCGTTCCTTGATTTTCGTTCCGACGGTCGTCTCAGAAAATTCAATCAAGTCAAAGGGATGATATGAGGGGGTCCAGAACACGGACCCACCCATATTTTTCCCATAAAAATAGTCATAAGACAGCAATCCATACAAAGACATCCGCTTGGAAACCTTAAGGAGAGCTTCAGTTGAAATGCTGACATCATGGCTGTCATCAGAATCACTGATTCCTTTCAATGCCCCATTTGTCTTGTCATATTCCAGACAAGCTGTGGCAGAACGCTCTATCTGAAGTGTAGTCAGACCGGCTGCGTTTGAAAAAGTAAGCCAAGGGTTGATGTCCTTCACGAAATCAATGTCCTGAAGGTCTCGGCGCTCCTGAGCACCGAGACCACCACTGATTGAAAAGGCAATCAAAAATGCAGCAATTTTGTTTTTCATGCTGTCAGGATTTACAATTTATTATTTGATTGAAGCAACCCTCCTCTGATGGAAATCCACAGTTGAATTGTTGGTGTCCTTGTAAACGATGTGTGCACCTTTGGCGATTGATGCTTCTGCATCTATTCCGGAAGGATCAGTAGATCCATCCAGTTCTGCATCAGTGCCTCCTGCATAGTTGTAAACAAGCTTGCCCTCATTCTCAGCCAGTGCTTCTGTGGCTTCTTTGTCAACATTGCGGTATGCGGTATATCCTTTCTTTGATAGGAAATTCAGATAACCGGCATCGACTGAAGCAACCATTCGTTTGTTGTTGTTTGCCTGAGTTGTAGAGTTGAAGACTTCGATGCCGTCAACTATCCATTCAACAGGAACCTTGAGGCAAGGCAACTTGGCATTCTCGGTAGTGTCGAAATTGTTAGCATCCTTTGCAAAGGCCTCAACGCCTTCCTTGCGGAAGATATAGAATGCAGGGGAAAGCTGGCTCATAGGCCATGCATTACCCATTCCATAGACATAAGTCTTGAGATAATGATTAACCGGCATTGATGCTGGTGGAGCAGGGTAGCTGGTTGTATTGTTGAATCCAGATTCTGGGTCATACATATAGTAGTCAGCCTTGCTAAGGTCAACTGATTCAGGGACGGTTGCCGTGTTGTCTGTACCGCCCTTGATAGCAACGAGAATCTGTGACCAAGGGGCAATGGTTACATCGGTCTGGAACCACCATACAGAGTAACCTGTCGGAACCCAGCCTTCTGCCTCATAAAAGAGTTTTCCGTCAACCAGATATTTGTTGGTTGTGTTTGAATTGAAAGGGTTCACGAAACCAAAGCAGATGTCGCTTGCATCAGCCTCGCAGTCAGAGTTGTTGTAAAGGATCACATATGCATCATTGGCAAAGCTCTTTCCGTCAGCTTTTGTGCAGCCGCCGAAATAATATTCCTTAATTACAATCTGGCTTGTTTTTGATTCAAGCATTGCCAAAGGGTAGGTCTCTTCCTGTCCGGCAACAACTACAATAGAGGAATTGATACCATTGAAAATTGACATAATGCCCTCAGCTGAGGTCTTGTACTGTGCAGAAGCTTCATACAGTCCTGCAGTAAGAGTGAAGGCAGCCTTTCCTGCCTCATCAGTCTCTGCTTCGTAGATTGTGCCTGAAGCCATATCCTTGATTGATACGTTGATACCGGCTGTGGCAAAAGGATTGCCTTCCAATTCAAGTGCCACCTTGATGTCTGCCGTAGTGATTTCCGGCGTTTTCTGGCAGGATGCGGCCAACACCGTTATGGCCATCATCATGAAGATAAACTTTTTCATCTTTGTTTGGGGATTAATAGTTAATAAATAGTGTGTTAAAATTTAAATCTTAAAGTGAGTCCATAAAAGAACGATGGTATATATCCGCTTACAGATGACCAGTTGCCTGTACGGGTTGAATATACCTGTCCCATATTATTGAAGAAATTGTTTGCATAGAATGATACGGAGGCAATGTCTCCGATTTCCTTCGTCACGCTGATATTGGCTGAGAAGTAAGGAGAAATATAATTCTCTGCAAACCAATATGTATAACTTGAAGATATGGCCAGTTTGGACAAATCCGAATACAAGGCCTTGTCATTGTCCCTTGCCCATTTCAAGTCAGTGAGGTAGTCCCTTTGATTGTCGGGGTCATCAATGCTTGCATAAGTGTCAGGGAAGGTTACCGTATAATTGTTCCCGTCATATATATCTTGATCTGTCAATGATAAAATGTCATTTTTGTCAGTAATCACCCATGTGCGCCGGCCGCCGTTTCTTTCGCTGAGGTTCCTCGAATAATTCAGAAGTCCTGCTTCAAACTTGACTGAGAACACCATCCTCACTCTCGGGAAGTTGGTGGTAATCGTGAGGTTGGAACGTAGATTCATCGTCTGCGAGCCGTTGCCGATAGTGTTTCCTCCGGCATAGAACCCAACATATTTATAAGGCGCGCCGTCATGTGAGACATTTGTATATGGACAATATGCCTCAATCTGAGTATCAACGGATTTATATCCATAGAAAGAACCGTCGAGACGTATGCTGGTGTTGATTGCTTTTATTTTCTTGAAATCCACTATCCATTCAAGCCCGTATCGTCGGACAGGATTGGTGCCGTTGTTGGCATAGGTGTAGGAATTAAAGGATTTCTTGGTCTTGTAAGGCAATGTCTGAGGGCCCTGTAAGCCAGTTTTATCTTGCACTGTCACTATTCCCGTAGTCTTGTCCACTTCGAAGATCCTGTTGTCAGCAGCAATGGTGCAGGAGGACTCAAGATCAGCAGCATTGGTGTAGTTGTATGTGAAAATATCGTAACCAGTGCTCAGACGGTATGAATCCAAGGTTCTGTTGTAATATGCAGAGAGCGAAATCCTGTAACCATCCAGATTCATTTCCATTCCAATCTCTGACTGATGGTTCTTCTGCCAGACCAATGACGGATTCCGGATAATCGTCTTCGGCATTATGTAATAGGCATAATAAGCTGAACCGTCAGATGATGCAGTTGGGACGAAGGTTGGAATATCCCTGTATGACGGTGTCGGGTACAGGATGGAGAACGAAGGCTGCTTGACCGATACTCCCCAACTTGCCCTGAAAGACAATTCTTTAAGTATGTTGTTCCTTCTGTCTTTCGGAGAAAAGACTGTATATTTTGCATTGAATCTTGGTGATAGGCTGGCGGTATTTCCGTAAACCGAACCTTTAATAAAGGTGTCATCAAACCTTAGTCCTGCAATCAGATTCAGCCTTGTCTTGCCGAGAGGTATGACGATATTGTCCTCCACATAAGCAGCGATATTATTCATGAAAGGTACATCACAGTAGCGGTATTCGCGGAAAGTCGGGGCATTTGACATATCTTCAGAATACTCTCCGATTCCGAAATTGCCGTCGCCTGCCCATTCTGCTCCTATTTTCAGTTTATTGTTGACTTTCCCTATATTCTTTGCCCAGTTGGCTTTCAATGAAAGTTTGTAGTTGAGGGCTCTGTCATCAACGCACATATTGTTGTACCAATCTCCCCTCGGGATGAGGGTAATGGCTGCGTCAGAATCGTCTTCATAAAGTTTAGCCACGAAATATCCCTCTTCCCTGCCGTGAAGCGCTACGGTGCCTGCGGCGGAGAAATAGTCCTTCCGGACAACGCTTTGGTTGTCGCTGTAGGAGATTGATCCCTTGAATTCAATATTGGTTATCCAAGGTCTGCTCAAAAGCCAGTCTAATGCAAAATTGCCCCTGATGACGTTGTCCCTCTCCTTTGTATATGTGTCCTTATATGAGTCAGGGTCAGCCTTGGTGTTCCTTCCGCCAATGTTTCCGGATATCCCGGCAGTGAATTTTAGAGGCATATCATTGAGTAATCCATTATCAAACAAATTGCTGTAAGTCAGGGATATAGATTGCCTTTTGTAGGATGTGTAAGGGGACCTCGAGTCTGTGATTGCCTTTGTATATTCAGCACTGGCATTCATCACTCCGTTTGAATTACCTGTTTTGTTGTGTCCGAGTGAGAAACCTTTGCTGATAGATGCTTGCTTTGTATTCGGATTGGTCGTCAGTGTTACCGAATAGGGAGTAATACCTTTCTTTGTGTTAATTTTCACAACTCCTGAGGATAAATCTCCATATTCAACGGATGCTACTCCTGAGATCACTTCGATGGATTCCACGTTGGATGAGGCGATATTGTTCGTTGTGGATCCCTTCACACCTGAGCTTGTTGCAAAATTGCTGAATTTTGCATTGCTTGAAAGTCTTACTCCATCCACTTCAACAGCTGTTCCGAAAGAAGCATTCCCGTCTTCTGTCGCACTTCCGGACCTGATTAAAATTCTTTGATCGGAAGTCAGGAGGGGATTGGAAGTCGCTCCTCCCGGAAGCAGGCTTGACACGTCGGCGACATTCACCATCTGGACATGGTCCAGAGCAGTCCTGTCGATTGTTCTGGTTGTCGTTGCGCTGTTTTCATTTTCTCTGGCTGTAACAACGACGCTTTCCAAGGTGAGGTTGTCCTCTACGAGCGATGCTTTGTAATTTGTGATATCTTTGCTGATGATGATATCCTTGGTATCCGTCACATAGCCCAGACATGAGATTTCGACTGTATTTTTTCCGTCCTGGACATTCTTGATAACGAATCGTCCCTGGGCGTCGGCAATGGCCCATTGTGAAGTCCCTTTCAGATGGACGGTTGCAAACTCAATTGGTGATCCTGTAGCTTTGTTGATGACAATTCCAGAAAAGACCCTCATCTGTGCAGACATAGACAAGGACAGAAAAATCAATAAAAAAGCTAAGGATAATTGTTTCATATTAATCATCTCATTCTGGTAATATATATTGACTACCAAAAATGGCTTGCAAAGTTATTGCTTGATATTATCCGCGGCAATACCCAACTTTTGGTATTTTCATAGTCATGCACTACTAACTGACTGCTAAATTACACTTTAATTTTTAAAATCGCCACAGAAACTGAACAGAATGTTTCGAAAATTAGTCAAAATATAGCAGAAACTGAACATAATGTTCTATTTTTGCGTCAGTTAAATTTGATTTTATGGAAGTAAGAGCAAAGAAGGCCCTGGGCCAGCATTTTTTGACGGATCTGTCGATTGCACAGAGAATAGCCGAGGCGCTTCTGGTGGAGCCGGGAAAAGCTATGCCGACATTGGAAATAGGGCCGGGCATGGGGGTGCTCACGCAGTATCTCCTTGAAAGAGAGGATGTTGACCTGAGAATGGTGGAAATAGACACTGAGTCGGTCAATTATCTCCTCACCCATTTTCCGAAAGTGCAGGGCAGGCTGCTTGAAGCCGACTTCCTGAAAATGAAGCTTGAGAAATTCTTCAGCGGGCAGTTCTGCATCATAGGTAACTTCCCCTATAACATATCCTCCCAGATTTTCTTCAAGGTGCTGGATTTCAAAGACCAGGTGCCTCAGGTAGTGTGCATGATCCAGAAGGAGGTCGCCGAAAGGATAGCAGAAAAACCAGGCACCAAAACTTACGGTATCCTGTCCGTCCTGCTTCAGGCCTGGTATGATATAGAATATCTGTTCACGGTAGGGGAGGGTGCATTCAATCCACCTCCAAAAGTAAAGTCTGCCGTAATCCGTCTTGT
>CALZOR010000054.1 GCA_945827785.1 uncultured Bacteroidales bacterium
ATGTTCTCAACTGCCTGTGATTTTATGGTCTTGACATTGATTTCGTCAAGTTTCTGGACGAAAAGTTCGCGGTCTTCCGTGTCCATAATTGCTTGGACAGGGGTACCGAGCACCTTGACGTCATATTTTTCGAAAACTCCGCTCTTGTAAAGTTCGACTCCGCAGTTGAGGGCTGTCTGGCCTCCGAAAGCAAGCAGGATACCTTGGGGACGCTCCCTTGCTATGACCTTCTCGACAAAAAACGGAGTGACAGGCAGGAAGTAGATCCTGTCGGCACTGCCTTCGCTTGTCTGGACGGTGGCGATATTCGGATTGATGAGGATGGTCTCGATACCTTCCTCCCTCATCGCCTTGAGGGCCTGTGAACCTGAATAATCGAATTCTCCGGCTTCGCCGATTTTAAGTGCGCCCGAACCGAGCAGCAATACTTTATTTATCTTATTGTCCATGTCAGTGGGCTGTTATAACAATTCAACAAATTCATCAAACAAAAAGTCGGTGTCAAGCGGGCCTGAAGCTGCTTCCGGGTGGAACTGCGCTGAGAACCAAGGCTTTGACTTATGTCTGATGCCTTCGTTCGAGCCGTCGTTCATATTGATGAACAGCGGTTCCCAGTCCTGAGGGAGGGTGTTGTTGTCAACCGCATATCCGTGGTTCTGGCTGGTGATGAAGCATTTCTGCGTTCCGACTTTACGTACCGGCTGGTTGTGGCTGCGGTGTCCGTATTTGAGCTTGTAAACCGATGCTCCTGCCGCCTTTGCGAGAAGCTGGTTGCCCATGCATATGCCGAAAATCGGCTTGTCGGACTGTGCCATGGCCTTGCGCAGAATCTGCACGGCAGCATCACAATTGTCCGGGTTGCCCGGACCGTTGGAAATGAAAAGGCCGTCGTAATCCATTGATGTATAATCATAATTCCATGGAACCCGGATGACTTCCACTCCGCGTCTGAGCAGACACCTTATTATATTGTGCTTCACGCCGCAGTCCACGAGGACTACCTTTTTCCCGGCGCCTGCATTGTATCTGATAACTTCCTTGCAGCTCACCTTATCGACAAAGTTGATTTCTCCATAGTTTTCCTCAGCCACCTCCTCGTCGCATCCGTCGATGATTATGCGGCCGGTCATCACACCGCTTTCTCTGAGCACTTTTGTAAGTTCCCTGGTGTCAATGCCGGTAATCCCTACGATTTCTTCTCTCTTGAGCCATTCAGAAAGGCTTTCAACAGCATTCCAGTGACTGTATTCAGTACTGTATTCGCATACGATGAGCGCTTCTGCATGAATCCTCGTACTTTCCATGAACGTTGCCAGGCCGTTGTTCTCAATAGTGAACGGCGGAACGCCATAGTTTCCTATGAGCGGGTATGTCAGCACCATGAGCTGTCCCGCATAAGAAGGGTCCGTAAGACTTTCCGGATAGCCGCTCATCGCCGTGTTGAACACGACCTCACCGCTTACCGGTTTCTCATAACCGAAGGATTTTCCTTTAAAGCACATCCCGTTGTCAAGAACAAGGGTTGCCGATCTTGCCTCTCTATTTTTCTGCTCTGTCATAAGATGTCGGATTTTTCGATATATTCAATAAATGCTTTGTTTACCAATTTGTTGCCGCCGGGGGTAGGGTAGTCTCCGCTGAAATACCAGTCGCCCGGATGGCCCGGGCATGCCTGGTGCAGGCCTTCAAGGCTCTGATACACGATGATGACCTCCGCCCGTGTCCCTTCCGGAGTGAGCATCCTTGCCATCTCCCGGGAAATCTCCTCGTCCGTGAAAGGCTCATAGATTTCCTTTACATAGTTGACTATCTGCTCTTTAGGTTTGTCAATCTGATCAAGTGACTTCTGATATACCTGCCTTATCGTCTCGGTCATGCCTCGTTTGACAAGCAGGGAAATCGCGGCCTTGAAGGCGATGAACTGTTCCATGCTCGCCATGTCAATGCCGTAGTAGTCCGGATACCTGACCTGCGGTGAGGATGAGACGATGACAATCCTCTTTGGTCCCAGCCTGTCAAGGATGCTGATGATGCTCTGCCTGAGTGTTGTGCCTCTGACAATGCTGTCATCGATGATGACGAGGTTGTCAACATCCGCCTTAAGGCTGCCGTAGGTTATGTCATAGACATGGGCGGCAAGGTCGTCGCGGCTGTTGCCTTCGGCAATGAAGGTCCTAAGCTTTATGTCCTTTATGGCCACTTTCTCGCTTCTGATCCTGCGGGAGAGTATCTTCTCGAGTTCTTCATGGTCAGGACAGTGTCCGAGCTTCTCTATTTCTTTGACTTTCAGCTCGTTGAGGTAGTTGTCAAAACCTTCGAGCAAGCCGTAGAAAGCGACCTCGGCAGTGTTGGGAATGAAGGAAAACACCGTATGGTCAACATCATTTCCGACGGCTTCGAGAACCTTTCCTACAAGTTCCTCACCGAGTTTCTTCCTTTCCTTGTATATGTCCACGTCGCTGCCCCTGCTGAAATATATTCTCTCGAAGGAGCAAGCCTTGTTCTGCTTCGGCTCATTGATCTGCTCCAGGGTCATTTCCCCGTGTTTGTTGATCATGATGGCCTCTCCTCTTCCAAGTTCATGGATGTCTTCAGCAGCCACATTCAGTGCGGTCTGTATAACAGGCCTTTCCGAGGCGAGTACCATGACTTCGTCGTCCTTGTACCAGAAAGCCGGACGGATTCCCCATGGATCCCTCAGAGCGAACGCCTCACCGCTTCCGGTGATTCCGCACATTACATAGCCTCCGTCCCAGTCGCAGCTTGACGTCCTGAGGACATTGGCAATGTTTATCCTTTCTTCAATTGCATGCGTAATGTCCATTCCCTCAAGGCCTTCGCCCACACATTCGGAGTACAGCCTCTCGACTTCACGGTCGAGCCTGTGGCCCATCTGTTCGAGCATGATGTAGGTGTCGGCATATTTCCTGGGGTGCTGTCCGGCTGACGTTATCCTCTCGAAAATCTCATCAATGTTAGTCATGTTGAAATTTCCGCACATCAGCAGGTTCTTGGCCCTCCAGTTGTTTCTTCTCAGAAACGGATGGACATATTGCAGTCCGCTTTTCCCTGTCGTGGAATAGCGCAGGTGGCCCATGTAGATTTCTCCGGCAAAGGGGAGGCTTGTTTTTGCATACTCCGCATCATGGAGCTGCTCAGGGGAGAGATCTTTGAAACAGGCCTGTACAGATGAAAAAATTTCCGTGATGGCCCCCGAACCGAGTGCCCTCTCACGGAACATGTATTCTTCTCCAGGATCAGCCTGAAGTTTGACGCAGGAAAGACCGGCCCCCTCCTGTCCTCTGTTGTGCTGCTTTTCCATCAGAAGATAAAGCTTGTTCAGTCCCCACATCCAGGTACCGTACTTCTGCTGGTAGTACTCCAAAGGTTTCAGGAGGCGGACCATTGCCACCCCGCATTCATGTTTTAAAGGTTCCATCTTTCAAATGTTGTGTTCGTCTTATCTTGCAAGTTTCAGTCAGCTACTCCCACTCAATTGTTGCAGGCGGTTTTGATGACACGTCGTAACATACTCTGTTGACACCTTTTACATGGTTTATGATGTCGTTGCTGACCTTGGCCAGAAATTCATAGGGGAGGTGGGCCCAGTCAGCGGACATCGCATCCTGACTCGTGACAGCTCTCAGGGCAACGGCTTTTTCATAAGTTCTTTCGTCACCCATCACTCCGACACTCTGTACAGGAAGGAGGATGACACCTGCCTGCCATACCTGGTCGTAGAGACTTGTCTGTCTGCCGTCCTTGTCAGTCGTCTTCCATTCCCTGAGACCGCGGATGAAAATGTCGTCTGCTTCCTGAAGCACGGCAACTTTCTCCCTTGTGATGTCTCCGAGGATACGCACGGCAAGGCCCGGACCCGGGAAAGGATGTCTTCCAATGAGGTGCTCCGGCATACCCATCTGCCTTCCCACCCTGCGTACTTCGTCTTTGAACAGCCATTTGAGAGGCTCGCAAAGTTTCAGGTTCATCTTCTCGGGAAGTCCGCCGACATTGTGGTGGCTCTTGATAGTCTTGCCGGTTATGTTGAGGCTTTCGATTCTGTCAGGATATATGGTGCCCTGAGCAAGCCATTTTGCATCTTTGATTTTCATCGCCTCAGCATCGAACACGTCGATGAAGCCTTTGCCGATGATTTTCCTTTTCTTCTCTGGATCGGTCACCCCTGCAAGTTCGCTGAAGAATTTCTCGCTCGCATCCACTCCGATCACGTTAAGTCCGAGGCACTCGTAATCCCTCATCACATCTTCGAATTCATTCTTTCGAAGAAGACCATGGTTTACGAAGATGCATGTGAGACGGTCACCTATGGCCTTGTTGAGAAGAACTGCTGCTACGGAGGAATCGACTCCGCCGCTCAGACCGAGGATAACCCTGTCATTCCCGAGTTCCTGCTTGAGCTGTGCTACCGTCGAATCCACGAAAGATGCCGGGCTCCAGTCCTGACGGCTTCCGCAGATGTCCACTGCAAAGTTCTTCAGAAGAAGGGTTCCCTGCTCCGAATGGAAGGCCTCAGGATGGAACTGAACGCCCCAAAGCTGCTCATTGTCAGCCTGATATGCGGCAAATTTGACTTTATCGGTTGAAGCTATGCACCTGAATCCCTCAGGAAGTGCGGTGATTGTGTCTCCGTGACTCATCCACACCTGTGAATGTTCGGAGAACCCCTTGAACAGAGGATTTTCTTTTTCGAAAGACTGAAGATTTGCTCTTCCGTATTCACGTGAACCTGCTGGCTCAACCTTTCCTCCGCCTGTGTGAGCCATGAACTGTGCTCCATAGCAGATACCGAGAATCGGGTACTTCCCACGAATCCCGGTCAGGTCGATTTTGAATGCCTCCGGGTCATAGACGCTGTAAGGCGATCCGGACAGAATCACGCCTATGATTGACGGGTCGTCGTAAGGGAATTTGTTGTAAGGCAGGATTTCACAGAAAGTGTCGAGGTCACGCAGACGGCGCCCGATGAGCTGGGTTGTCTGCGAGCCGAAATCAAGGATGATTATTTTCTGTTGCATCGGCGTATGAATGTTTTTTTAACGTCGGCGCAAAAGTACTGCTTTTTACCTTAATTACATAATTTTTTTACATCAAAAACAGTAATCTTATCACCCTAGTGATACATCAGAAAGCCGAAGTAAATCCTCGGCCCGGTCGGCATCAGAAGATTGCCTCCAGCGATGGCATTGAGCCAGTCCACCTTAAGTGTGAGATGGAACTTTTGAGTGACGACAAAATCTGTTCCAACAAACGGAGCCACGGCAAGGAATAGCTGCTTGTTGAAGATGAATTCTTCTTCTTTTTCCCAGTCATTTATGTTTCCTTTAAGCATCAGGGATGATGTCCTTGCGCCACCTCCGATAGTAACCCCGACATAAGGCATCAGGAAACCGCAGTGGAAACGGCAGTCTGCCAAAATCCCGCCCCAGCCGAACTTGACCGTGCTTCCGTTTTTGAGTTGTTTCAGATTTGAAACATAACCTTCGCTGCCTACTCTGAAGTGCTTCCCGATATGGAATTTGATAGCCCCGCCAATTCCTAACGGCATACCCTTGGCCTGGTGGGAAATCTGCGGGATTGTTCCTTGCAGATAGCCCGTGTGGAGCATCATTCCTCCGTCATAGCCGAATTTTATCTTTTCCGTTTTTTCCTTGCCGGAAGTTCTGTCCTTTGCTGATGTCGGCAGTCCGCCTGTCAGAACCAATGTCATACCAAGGATTAAGAGAATTTTTTTCATGTTTTATGTGTGCTTTTATTCTTGAGGGGGCAAAGATATAAAAAATAATGAAGGACGACCTTCACAGGCAGCCCTCCATTCAAATTCCAATGTACTTTAACTTTTTTTCTGATGCAAAGTTAGGTCAGTTATTCCTTATGACGAAAAAAGAGTGACATTTGGGTTGAAAATGTGATTTTATCCAATTTTTTGGGAGTAAAATCATTTATTTGGGATTAAAAATTAATTTTATTATTTTTGTCACACTAAAATTGTGACGGGTATATGGAAATTTCTAAGGTTTACAGGCGCTTTATACCTCAGCTTCTGCACATGATTGTGCTTCCGCTGTTCTTTTTTTCTTTCATTCTCATCTATCGTCCTTTCGATGCTGAGAGTCTTATCGGAAGTGAATGGTTCGGTGTCCACCTTACCATTCTTTCATGCATAATACTTGTCTCGACCATCGTAACCAGGCTTCTGTATTATTTCATACCGATGAGGCTCAACTATGTCCTCTATGTCTTCTGGTGTTTTGCCGAGATGATATTCGTTTCTTTTTTTGTCGCTCTGTACATGTGGCTTGTACTCAAGAAACCGGCACCATATTTTGAAATACTTGCTTCTTCGGTTGAAGTGACCGTCTTTACCCTTGTCATTCCCTACGCCATACTTGCCTTGTCTCTCAGGGTTTATGAATACCATTCTCTCGCCAGCAATCCGGATGACAATTCAAATGCAAGAATAAGGTTCTATGATGACAAGCACAATCTGAAGATTGTCCTCACCCCTGCTTCAATCTTGTATATTACAGCAGAGGAGAACTATGTAAACATATATTACTCAGACGACAATGTTGTTCGCAATTACGTCCTCAGATGCACGATGAAGTCAATCGACGACTTGTGTCATGAGAACGGACTCCTTCGTTGTCACCGTTCATTCTTCGTCAATCCGCGTCATATAAAATCGCTCCGCAAGGACAAAGATGGTTTCGTCCGTGCGGAGCTTGATATCAGCGGGGTCAGGCATATTCCCGTCTCCCAGCGTTATTACAATCGAATTGTCGATCTTCTTTAGCCTGATTTTCAGAACAGTCCGAACAACTGTGCGTCAATCTTGTCCGTTATCAGTGAAAAGTCTTCAGGTCTGTGTTCGAAGTCAAGACCGTCGGCCTCAATCGTCAGAACCTTTCCTTTATAGGTTGATATCCACTTGTCATACAAGTTATTGAGGTTTGTCAGATACTCTATGCTCATTGACTTTTCATAGTCCCTTCCTCTGAGCTGGATCTGTTCCACCAACTTAGGTACCGAGGTCTTCAGATAGATCAGAAGGTCCGGTTCCCTGACCATGGACATCATCAGGCTGAACAATTGCATATAGGTGTCGTAGTCCCTGTCGGAAAGGTTTCCCATGGCTTTGTTGTTCGCGACGAAAATATAGACTCCCTCCATGATTGTCCTGTCCTGAACTATGACTTCCTTGCTCCTGGCTATCTCAAGTACGTCCTTGAACCTCTGAGCCAGGAAATAGGTCTCCAGATTGTATGACCAGCGGCTGATATCTTTGTAGTAATCTTCAAGATATGGATTATATGTCACTGCTTCAAACTTGGGAGTCCAGCCGTAGTGTTCGGCAAGCATCCTTGTCAGGGTGGTTTTGCCACAACCGATATTTCCTGCTATACCTATATGCATATTGTTTGATTCTCAATTGGTTATACAAGACCCTGAGCCATCATCGCGTCAGCGACCTTGATGAATCCTGCTATGTTTGCTCCTTTGACGTAGTTCACATAGCCGTCTTCTTCCTTGCCGTATTTCACGCAAGCCTCATGGATATCAGTCATAATCTGTTTGAGGTGTTTGTCAACTTCTTCCGGAGTCCATTTGAGCCTCATTGAGTTCTGTGTCATCTCAAGACCTGAGGTTGCCACACCACCTGCATTCGATGCTTTTCCTGGAGAGTAAAGAATCTTTGAGTTGAGGAATACTTCGATTGCTTCCGGAGTTGAAGGCATGTTTGCACCCTCTGCAACGCACATACATCCGTTTGCAAGAAGAGTCTTTGCCTCTTCGCCATTGAGCTCATTCTGGGTTGCACATGGCATTGCAATGTCGCATTTTACGCTCCATGGTCTTTCACCAGGGAAGTACTGTGCAGACGGATATTTCTCTGCATATTCCTTGATACGGCCTCTGTAGATGTTCTTGAGTTCCATCACGTATGCAAGTTTGTCTGCATCAATTCCTTCCGGATCGTAGATGTAACCGTTTGAGTCAGACATGGTTACTACTTTTGCTCCAAGCTGGAGAGCCTTCTTGGCTGCATACTGGGCAACATTTCCTGAACCTGAGATTGCAACTGTCTTGCCCTCGTAGCTGTCACCCTTGGTTGCAAGCATAGCTGAGGCAAAATAGCATACACCATATCCGGTTGCTTCAGGTCTGATATGGCTTCCTCCCCATGACTGGCCTTTTCCTGTGAGCACTCCGGTGAATTCGTTGCGCAGTCTCTTGTACTGACCGAACATATAGCCGATTTCGCGTCCGCCTACTCCTATGTCACCTGCAGGAACGTCAGTGTCTGCTCCGATATGCTTTGAAAGCTCTGTCATGAAGCTCTGGCAGAAACGCATTACTTCGTTGTCTGATTTGCCTTTAGGATTGAAGTCGGAACCACCTTTGCCGGCACCCATAGGAAGTGTGGTGAGGCTGTTCTTGAAGGTCTGCTCGAAGGCAAGGAACTTCATGATGCTGAGGTTTACGCTCGGGTGGAAACGGATACCGCCCTTGTATGGTCCGATGGCGCTGCTGTTCTGCACCCTGTATCCTTTGTTAATCTGAATGTTCCCTTCGTCATCAAGCCATGGAACCCTGAACATGATGATTCTCTCAGGCTCGACGATTCTTTCGAGAATTTTCTGCTCCATGAGATAAGGGTGTTCAACGATGTAAGGTGCAACGCTTTCAAGCACCTCTCTTACTGCCTGGTGGAATTCCTTTTCACCAGGATTCTTGGCTGTAAGTTCAGCCATGAAGTTGTCAACGTACTTCTGAGTGTAACTGTCCATTTTGTTGTTCGTTTTAATGGTTAATAAATATTGTTTACTATTGTGATGATTTCCGAGAATTTCTTCTTCAGATTCTTCTTTCCGATGAACCTGAAGTCGGATATCGTCCTTCGATAGTATTCAAGGCAGTCATGGAAACTGTAGTATGAAGGGATGAATGCAAACATCAGCAGTCCCGCCCAGTACCATGGGAGAAGGCAGAAACTGAGGATTCCATATATTATATATAGTAGTATGCTCATTGCCAGCCCCACTCCGAAACCTGCGGTGTTCCTGAATGCCTTGTCCTTTATTTTCCCTTTCAAAAGGTTGAATGTCAGCCACATAGGCGAAGCTACGACTGCACAGAAGATAAACCATGGGAGCAGTGCGACGCTTGCGGCTGTACGTCCGGCAAGACTGAGTGCGGGATGTTTCTTTCCGAAGGAAAAAATGGAAATGCCAGCCTTGCGCCTTGCATTGTCAAACGCGCTGACTTTCTCCAGCAGGGCCTTGAAGCCTTCCGGATCCGCAGCTTTCATGTCTGCAATCTTTTGGGCAATCGTGCGGTTGCGCATCATCTTCTCATGGAGGCTGCCGCACCTGCATTCCCGGGCCGCAATCATCTTGAGCAAAGTCCATGATGAGGCAAGATTTTCATCATCAGGAAGATACGTAATCTGCTCGCTCATTCTTGAGTACAATTCCTTTCTCAGAGGTTCAATAAGCTGAACTTCATTTTCAACAGGGTTTTTGCGTACAAATTCAGTAACATTGATTGGCTCTCCGAAACTGAGCAAGGCAGTAGAACGGAATCTGAAATAGTCCTCATATTCAAGTCCTGCAGGAACAATATAGACATTCTTCGACTCTCCGATCTCATCAACTGCTGAAAGAGCGGCTCTGAAGACTCCTTTTCCGAGAGGCATGATGCTTCTTGCGGGCCTGTGCCTTCCTTCTGCATACATGCAGAACCTTACTCCATGTTTGAGGGTATTAACGATGATCCCGGTTGTTTCATTGTTTTTCAATACATTGCGAAGACCATCCCTCTGGCGTACCATCGGTAGAATCCTCAGGAAAAACATGATTTTGGCAATTGCCGGTTTATTGAACATGTCGGCCCTTGCTCCGAACACCGTTTCATCTTTGAAAGTTGCAAGTACCACAAGGGCATCCATCAATGTGTTGCAGTGGTTCGGCGTGATTATGACCGCGCCCTCTTTCGGGACATTCTCAATTCCATGAATCTCGAAAGCCCTGTAGCTGGCCTTTGTATAGAGGTCAACTATGGGACGCAGAATGGAATAGAGCCGGTCGTAGTCGTATATATTTTTCTTAGCCATGTCCTTATTCATTAACGGTTTCCTTTCTTCCTTTCCATCTCCAGAGGTATGCCAGAGTAAGTCCGGAAATAATGTGCCATACACCCCACCATGCAGTGATTACCAGCATTCCTCCATTGTTCGCCCACTCCGGGCCGAAGATTGCAGGATTGAAGAGCAGGACCAGTCCCAGTCCTGAATTCTGGATGCCTGTTTCTATTGTAATCGTCCTCCTGTCCTTATAGGGGACTTTCATTGCCGTGGCGCTGAGATAGCCTATGCCAAGAGCCAGCAGGTTGTGAATCAGCACAATGAGGAAGATGTATTTTATGCACTTCATGAATGCGTCAATATTGTTCCCGAAGGCCATTACCACCATTGCAATAAAAAACAGAACTGACAGATATTGAAGCGGTTTCTTCAGGAAATCTGCCACCTTCGGAATGAATTTCCTGCAGAGGGTACCCAGCAGAATCGGCACTCCAAGCAGGATGATGATGGTCTTTACAATCTCCCAGAACGGAATCGACAGTTCAGGAAGAGTGCTTGCAATCCTTGCATGATTCAGGAACAGGTTGCCCCAAAGTGCGAAGTTGAGCGGTGTTGTAAACATGCATGCCGCCGTATTGACTGCCGTCAGTGAAACGGACAGTTCAGTGTTGCCGCGGGACAGGGAAGTGATGAAATTTGAAATGTTTCCTCCCGGGCAGGATGCCACCAGAATCATTCCAAGGGCAATCATGGGAGAGATGAAATCCTTCAGCGCAATGGTCAGGAGGAATGTCAGCCCCGGCAGCAGAATCATCTGACATGCTATGCCGATAATCAATGATTTCGGGTTCTTGATAACGTCAACGAAAGTTTCCGGCTTGATGCCGAGGGCAACTCCGAACATAACGAAGGCAAGAACGATGTTGATTACATTCATTCCCGCTGCGTTCATATTCACTTGGATTGCGTCTATGCTTGCTGCAATTTCCGGACTCATGGGTTCAGGTTTTGGTTTGTTCAGCCTGCTAAGTTACAACTTTTTTTTCTTTGAATGAAATATTGTTTAACTTTGCTAATTATGGGAAAATTTCAAAAATATCAGGTAGCTGGTCATATATTCGGGATAGAATTCCCGGATGAATATGACATGCAGAAGTATCTTCAACCATATCAGCCATTTATATATGGAGGTGAGGACGAGTGTCTGTTTTCGTTGAAGGTGTCGATAACGGGAAAATTATCAGACCTGAATGCCGGCAAGGTTAAGGATTGTATGAACGAAGAAGCCCCGTATTTCTGGATTCTTGAAGGAAAACAGTGGAATTTCGGCTTCTCATATACCAAAAAACATCCGGACTGCATCGTCATTCCGGATGAGGGTTTCAGGAAAAGCA
>CALZOR010000055.1 GCA_945827785.1 uncultured Bacteroidales bacterium
CAAAGGACCGGAGCGCCTCGTATGCCACTACTGCGGCTGGACTGCCCCTTTTGAGGGACGATGCTCAAAATGTGGAGGCGAACTGCATAGCCTGGGAGCCGGGACACAAAAGATTGAAGAAGAGGCTGCAGCTCTGTTTCCGGAAGCCTCAATTGCCAGACTGGACAGCGATGTAACCCAAAATAAAGCACTGGAAATCAAGACAATACACGACTTCAGCAAAGGACACACCGACATCCTGATAGGCACTCAGATTATCACCAAGGGCTTCGATTTCAGCAGGCTCCGGCTTGTTGCCGTAATAGGTGCCGATTCAATGCTGAGCCTTCAGGACTTCCGTGCCGACGAAAAGACAATGCAAACCCTGATGCAATTGCGCGGGAGATGTGGCAGAAGGCAGGACAGCGGACTTTTCGTAATCCAGACAGCACAGCCAGAACATCCTGTTTATCAGCAGATTAAGCACAGCCATCCGGAAGATTTCAATTTACAGCTTCTTTCAGAAAGAAAGGAGTTTGCATTTCCTCCATATTCCAGGATAATAGAGATTCAGACCAAAGATTCATCCGAGGACAGGGCCGCAAAAATGTCAGATGCCCTGGCATCAAGGATAATAAGTTCATTATCAAGCATATACCCAGACATCAATACCTTGATTACCGGGCCATATACCCCCATGCCGGACAAAATCAACGACAATTATATCAGGATGATCAGATTGTGCCTGAAGAAGGATAAAAGGCTCAAAGACGGGAAAGCAGCCATTGGCAAGGCTGTGGAATCATTTGAGAGATCGGAAAGATACACCGGTCATTTCACCATCAACGTGGATCCGGCATAAACATTTATGCTTCCCTCGAGGACTTCCGCCCTCATCGGGGTACGCCCGACAATCTCCCCATCGACCTCAATCAGGCTGGAATAACCCTCTTCGTGGGTTATCCGGACGGATCGGCTCTTCGTGGCTATGACTTCCGGTATGGTCAGGAATGAACCGGTAAAAAGTTTATATACCTCGCGGGCGATACGCATGATAGGAATGTCCGGAATCACGGTCATGTCAAGAAGGCCGTCATTTATTACAGCCTCGGGGGTCTGCCTCATGCCTCCTCCGGAGTATTTGCCAACACCGAAAGCAATCGAAAGATAATCACCGCAATAGACCTCCACCCCATCACTGAAAACCTTCAGAGGAGAGGATTTCCTGTCACGGATTGACTTGACCAAAGCCTTGACATACAGGATTTTGCCTCCTTCTCCATGCTTTTTTCTATTATTTACGATTTCGCAGACATTGGCATCAATGCCCACACCTCCCACATTTGCCATATATGTCACCGACTCCCCTTCCGAATCCAGACTACGGCACGAAAGCCTGACAACATCCTGGCCGACGGTGCGCCCGGATGCAATAACATTGACGGCATCCCTGACGGACTGTCTTATACCCAGGGACTTTATCCAATCGTTTCCCGACCCCATGGGAATCACGCCCAGTGTGAAATCAGAAAGCGGAGCCTCCTGCCCATGTTTCTGAGAATAGGACACGATGCCGTTCAGGACATCGTGAGCGGTGCCGTCCCCTCCGACAGCGAGAAATTTACGATAGCCGAGGGAGCAGGCTTCAAGAGCCAGGCTTGCCGCCGTACCCAAATTGCCGGTGAGAACATACTGACAATCAACGCCTCTGTCTTCCAAAAGGCGTTTTGCCTGTCTCCAACGTTTACCAGCCTTCTTTGAGGCGGCATAGACGTTGACAATCGTATATATTTTTTCTGTCGGGTCGCTATTATGCATGTTGATAAGTTTTCAACAAAAGTAGCAAATAAAGAAGATTGAATGAAAAAAATATTGTAATTTTGCAGGATATTGGCTTAAAAATCGATTTATATGGGAAAAGTAATAGCTATAGCGAACCAGAAAGGCGGAGTTGGAAAGACAACTACAGCGATCAACCTCGCTGCATCCTTGGCTGTGCTTGAGAAGAAGGTACTTGTAATCGATGCCGACCCTCAGGCCAACACGACTTCAGGCCTGAACTTTTCCCCGGAAGACGACCAGCAGAGGACTCTCTACGAGGTTATGATCGGCAAGCTTGACATTAGGGATGCATTGATACAGACAGAGATAGCCAATCTCCACATGATTCCTTCGCATATCAATCTGGTCGGAGCAGAAATCGAGATGATTGAAGAACAGGACAAGGAGTCCGTCCTTAAAAATGCCCTTGCGCCAATCAGGAACGACTACGATTACATCATCATCGACTGCTCGCCTTCTCTCGGAATCATCACAGTCAATTCACTTACAGCCGCTGACTCAATCATAATTCCGGTCCAGCCGGAGTTCTTCGCCCTTGAGGGACTTGGAAAGTTGCTCCAGACAATCAGGCTGGTGCAGAAGGGTGTAAATCCGGAACTTACCATAGAAGGCTTCGTCGTGACCATGTTCGACGGAAGGACCAAGGTTCACAACCAGGTGCTGGAAGAACTCAAGGAACATTTCGGAACCATGGTATTCAAGACCATAATACAGAGGAATATACGCTTGAGTGAAGCTCCTTCGCATGGAAAGCCTATCATTCTCTACGACGTAATCTGCAGCGGCACGACAAACTATCTCAACCTTGCCAAAGAACTATTGGAAAAGAATGCTGCAACACCCGCTGTGCAGCAGTAATGACTTACATTTAAGAGGACGAAGATGAGCAAACAGCAAAGAGGACTGGGGAAAGGCCTTGGTGCCCTGCTTGGAGAAGACACTGATCTGAGCAGCATCAGACAGCCTGTAGGATATGTAAATAAAGGAATAGTCAATACAACGACACAGAAGCAGGATACTTCTGACATTTTGCGTATCCCTGCAGACATGATTGAGCCTAATCCGTTCCAGCCGAGAATGTCATTTGACCAGGAGGCTTTGGAAGAACTTGCAGATTCCGTGAGGACCCTCGGTTTGATCCAGCCGATTACTGTACGCAAGAAATCTGCTGACAGATACCAGATTATAAGCGGAGAACGCAGATTCAGGGCATGCCAGATGTGCGGCATGGAGATGATTCCTGCATACATCCGCGATACCAACGACCAGGGAATGCTGGAAATGGCCATTGTCGAGAACATCCAGAGGGAGAATCTTGACCCTATCGAGGTGGCTCTGAGTTTCCAGAGGCTGATTGAAGAATGCAACCTCACCCAGGAGCAGATGGCCATCAGAGTGGGAAAGAAAAGGGCATCCATCACAAATTCGCTCCGTCTGCTGAAACTTCCGGCAAAAATACAACACGACCTGAAAGTGGGGCTTCTGAGCGTAGGCCATGCAAAAGTTCTGCTCGGGATAGAAGATACCGCACTTCAGGAGTTGCTCTGCGACCTTGTCATTAAAGATGGAATGTCTGTGAGGCAGCTTGAGGAAAAAATCAAAAAGCTGGCGGCAGATAAAAGCCAGCCGGAAAAAGTTGTAAAGTCACAGGATCTCCCTGACGAATATGTGAAGGTTCTGGAGATTGTAGGCAAATATTTTGAGAATGACATCAGCATGAAAAGAGCTTCAAACGGCAAAGGTTCCATGACCATTCATTTCACCAACGACGAGCAGGTCAGAAGATTCCTCAAAGCTCTTGAAGACTCCAAATTCTGATCTCTGCCAATGAACAGAAGAATTGTCATATATATTGCATCTTTCCTGTTCTGCATGCTTTTTTTCTCGCAGCAGAGCAGTGCCCAGTTCAATGAAAGAGGCCCGTTCTCCCAGACATACAATGAGCCGGGAGATACGACATCCGTAAGCGACTCGACGGAGAAGTTATTCTCTTTCAAGGAATTGTTCAGAGGCCTTGCCCACAAGGACACAATCAAGATAGGGACGATGTTTGCCGGTTCGGTGTTCCTTCCCGGAGCTGCGCAGATCTACAACAAGGACTATTGGAAACTTCCTATAATATACGGAGGGATCGGAGCCTTTGCCGGAACCGGAGGATATTATCTCCACAGATACAATCTCTCAAAAAAACAGTTTGACTCATTCAATGCCGACAAGCTGGCCTATGAGAATCAGTATGGGATCGACTATCCTTTCACCGCCCCCGAACTTGACATTCGTTCGAAAAATCTGGGTACATGGCTGATGGTGGGTGCCGGACTGGTTTACTGGGGGTCCCTGATGGACGGTGTTATATGCTACCAGAGCAACCGCGAGCCTCTTCCGGGACGTGCCACCCTCTATTCTGCCCTCCTGCCGGGCCTGGGACAGATTTACAATGGGGAACTTTTCAAGGTCCCGATATATTGGGGAGGGCTTATGGTGTCGGTGCATCTGTTATGCAACAACAACCGTAACTACGTGAGATTCAAGAGGATACATAATGAAGCCACCAGCCCGGGATATACCGGCAACATATCCGGAGAAACAGCCAAATGGTATAGGGACGTGTATAGGCGCTACCGGGACTACTCAATAGTCGCCACCGTTCTCGTATATCTTCTGCAAGTCATTGATGCAAACGTGTTTGCATACATGCATGATTTTGAGGTCAGCGATGACATAGCACTGAAGATTGAGCCCGCGGTCATTTCTCCGGACAGTGCATGGGCAATCAATACGAATGCTACCGGACCGATGGGACAGAATGCATTCGGAGTCAGAATCGGATTCAGATTCTGATGTGTAACATCATTGAACATTAATTGTAAAATACTTAAACAGATATGAGAATACTCGGGACCGTTCTTTCGGCCATAGCCTTGCTTTGCGCAATTGAGTCATCTGCAGCACCTCATGCCAGGATGACACCAAGAAAAAGGCAGATTCAGGAAAATGAAATGCTGAGAAAACAGATTGACTCGCTCAAGCAGGAGATTGAAGCATACAGGGCCGAACTGCGCCTGGATGACAGCATTGCACAGCAGGTAAGGGATTTGTACGAGGAAAATGAAGACAAGCCTGGCGTTGGACTCAACCCTGAAGACTACAGTGCCGAAGTTTCCGACTCTCTTCTGAACCTGTGGTATCTGCATAAAAAGACATACGATTACCAAAACGAAGAATTCGACATGGACTCCGTCCGCTTTACCTCAAACGTGCCCGATGAGGTCTATATCGAACGTATCAAGCAGATGAATTCATTCATAACATTGCCTTACAACGACATTGTTCGCAACTACATCATTCTCTACAGCGAGAAGATGCCGACAAAAATGAGTTCAATAATGGGCCTGAGCAAATACTACATGCCTATTTTCGATGAGGTGTTCGACAAGTACGACATGCCGGAAGAACTGAAGGCAATGGCTGTCATAGAATCTTCACTCAATCCACTTGCAGTTTCACGCGCAGGAGCAAAAGGCATGTGGCAGTTCATGTACTCAACAGCCAAGATTTACGGTCTGACCATCAATTCGTTCGTTGATGAAAGGCTTGACCCTGTCAAGGCAGCTGACGCAGCGGCAAGGTATCTGAGAGATTCATACGAAATTTTCGGAGACTGGAACCTTGCAATCGCATCCTACAACTGCGGAGCCGGAAATGTCAACAAGGCAATAAGGCGCAGCGGTGGCAAAAGGTCATTCTGGGACATCTGGCCATACCTGCCAAGGGAAACAAGGGGATATGTTCCTGCATTTGTAGGAGCCTTGTATGCCATGACGTACTACAAGGAGCACGGTATCCGCCCGGACATAGTACAGCTACCTGAGCACATCGATACATTCAAGGTGAACAAGATGCTGCACTTCGGTCAGATTAACGAACTCACAGGAGCTCCTATTGAACAGATCAAGAACCTCAACCCTCAGTACAAGCATCAGATTATCCCCGGGAACGAGAAGGAGTACATCCTACGGCTGCCTTACAAATATACCAACGCCTACATCGAGCACGAGGACAGTATCCACACCTACAAGGCTGACATCTTCTTCAATCCAGTCACAATCAAGAAGATAAAAGACGGCGGAGACGGTGAAAGGATTGTGTACAAAGTCAAGAGCGGAGACTATCTCGGAAAGATTGCTGGCAAATACAGGGTGAGCGTTGCACAGATCAAGAGGTGGAACAACCTCAAGAGCAATGATATACGAATCGGGCAGAAGCTCATAATTTACAGAGGCGGCAACGCCCCGGCCTCAGCCTCAAGTAGCAAGACAGGCTCGTCAACCGGGACAACCTCGTCAAGCAGCAAGTCGGCACCATCGGCAGGCACATCATCCACAAGCGGCAAGACAGGCTCATCATCAAGTACCAGTGCGTCATCATCCGGCAGTTCCAGCGTGAATCCGAATGCGGAATATACGATTTACACTGTCAAGGACGGAGAATCGCTCTATCTGATTGCCAAGAAATTCCCTGGAGTAAGTGCCCAGAACATCATGGATTTCAACAAGATAGGATCCAATATCAAACCTGGAATGAAACTCAAGATACCAAAGTTGTAGCTTGTCAGAACCTCATGTTCAACTGCAATTTAAGCTCGGCTGTGCCGGGCTTTTTCTTTTCTCCAGTCATGAACGGGTATGCGGTGGTCCCAGCCCTGATATATACGGCAGCCCAACGGGCGAATTTCCAGGCCATTGTCATGGCAGCCCACACTCCCCTTCCGTACATTGCCGGGGCATTGAACTGCCCCGGGGCATCTCGTTCATAGACATAGATGCGGTCATCCCAATTGTCAACCATGAATAATCCCATACGGGCATAGACTGACAAAAGACTATTCCTGTAACCGCCTTCAAGATAGCCCAACAGACCATACGACCTGCAAAGGACTGTTTCCATACGCATGATTGCCACCCATGGCAAGCTCTGGAACATTCCGTCCAGCCTTATTTGTGTGCGGGACGGGAGCCCCCATGTTCTGAGCCTTTCACTCATGCGGATACGCAAGGAAAAGGCATCATTGATAAGCGCATGCCACAACAGTTGCATTTTCAGCTGACGGCTCATCTTGTCTTCAGCTGACTTTGAAACCGGGAAATAGCCGAAATCCACGGAAAACGACCCGGTATGTCGTTTTTGGGAAGAGCCAAATCCTTCAGAGCCCCTGAGCGTCAGACTTTTCCCAAAGGAAAAATCGGCTGCAAGTGAAACCGAGTGTTCGTTCGTGCATTTTGTAAGGGACCTGACGGCAGCGCTCCTGTCCGGCGAAAAGTCTGAAGAGTAATATCTTACCATACCTGCAAGGCGCAACCATCCTGCCGGGTTTCCGGCAACTCCGGCAAGAGCCGCAGGAGATTTGTTCATCCAGTCAAAAGCAATCTCTGAGAATATGTCCACCCCGCCTGTGCACCATCGCTGCGAAAAAGATGTTTTGGCATCCTTGTTCCAATGATAATATGACGTCAGGGACAACTGTCCGCAATGCAGGTTCAGGCTCAGGTCCGCAACCGGCATCAGGGCGAAATCCTCCGGGCTAGTCCTGAGAGTCCTGATGCCCGGCAATGCAAGCCCCAATGACAGCTTGAACGGGCCCAGGACGCAATCCGAGGCTACACCGGAAAGCGAATACATTCCTGTAAACGAAGAGGAAGCAGAGAGCCCGGTAGTGTTCTTCCGGAGCGAAGCCGTCGAAGATATCCCTCCCATTCCCATGCCAGTCCATAGCACGAGCCCCTGCCCGAAACGGGCATTGAAGTCTCCGATGAAGAACCTCAGGGATGACCTTGGCAGGGTGAAAGCCATGCCGCCGCTGATTGAAGACAAAGATGGGGTGCGTTCTGTCAGAGCTTTGGAGAACGCCAGGTGGGTTTGAACAATTCTATGTTTTAAATTAACATTAAGACCTGCGCTCCACCTCAACTCCCCTTGATATGTCGGTTTGAGCGCTGTTCTTGTCTTTATTTCTATCGAGGTCTTCCTCCGGTTTTCTTCCGGCAGTAGCCCGTCAAGTCTCACGAAAGGACGGAGTTGGGTCACGAAATGCTCACCGAAACCGTCAACGGCAGCAAGTTCGGCAAATGACAGGATATCTCCATGACGCGAACGGTAATCTGCAAGAGAGGCAGCCTGGAAGGAATCCAGCAATCCCGATTCAAGCAGGGCATGCTGACTTGCATAGTTTATTCTCAGAGGTCTGACAAGATAGTCAGAAAGTCTTTCGAACTCCTCCTGGTCCAGCTCTGAAAAATCAGCAGCCCCAGTAAAGGCAAGGATTGCCTCCTCCGAGGTCTGCTGGGCCCGGGCAACAGCCCCGCAACTCACCACAAGCATGCACACAAGGCATCTCAAACAAAATTTCTTTCCACACATATCGTTCTTTTCAATTGCGACCATCGGTCTGTTCAGCGGCAAAACTATCATAAAGAGGGCTATTATTTGTTGTTTTTGGAAAAACAACTCAAGATTTTTCTGTTTTAAATAGTTTTGACTAATTTTGTGCGCTATTTTTGAAAAACCGGAATATGGAGCACATTAAACTGTACGACAAGACATTCAAGACCTTCATCCCTTATGAGCAGATAATGGCCTCAATCGACAAGGTTGCAGAGCAGGTGAACAAGGATTTCAAGGACTGTACTGACGTTCCGATTCTTCTCTGCGTGCTGAACGGCTCCATCATGTTCACGAGCGAACTGATGAAAAGGCTTGATTTCAACTGCCAGCTGGTATCCATCAAACTGACATCCTATGAAGGAACACAGACAACTGGAAAGGTCAAGCAGGCAATGGGACTGACAGCTGACATTTCAGGCAGAAGAGTGATCATCGTCGAAGACATCGTGGACACAGGAAAGACAATTGTAGAGCTGAAAAACATATTGAAGGAAAAAGGAGCATCCGAAACTTACGTATGCACCCTCCTTCATAAGCCTGAAGCATGTACTGAGGACTTGAAGCTCGACTATGTCGCAATTCCCATCCCCAACCGCTTCATAGTCGGTTTCGGACTGGACTATGACGAAATCGGTCGTAATTTGAAAGATATTTATATACTTGATGAATAATCAGGTCAGCAAATATAAAATCGGACATGACAAAGTACTATGTATTATTTGGCCCTCCGGGCGCCGGGAAAGGCACTCAGGCCACAGCAATGGTTGAGAAATACAATCTTCACCATATTTCAACAGGAGCACTTCTGAGAAAGGAAATAGCATCAGGTTCCCCCCTCGGTATGAAAGCCAAGGAGCTTATCGAGAATGGATGTCTCGTTCCTGATGAAGTTGTAGAAGGCATGATTGAATCAGAATTCAGGACTGTCAAGGGAGTCGATGGCTTCCTGCTTGACGGTTTTCCAAGAACACTTGCACAGGCAGAAGCTTTGGACAGGCTTCTGGCAAAGACCGGCGAAAGCGTAACTGCAACGGTTTCCATAATGATTCCGGATGAGATGATCATGGAAAGAATCAAGGGACGTGCCCTTAAGGAAGGACGTGCCGATGATGCAAGTGAAGATATTATCAACAATAGAATTTCAACCTACCACAAGCAGACAGAGCCTCTTATCGAATACTACCGCAATGCCGGCAAATACCATGAAGTTGACGGCACCGGCAATATCGATGAGGTAAGGGAGGGAGTTTTTTCCGTCATGAAGCTTTTCTGATGACAAGATGGAATTAAGGCAATTGAAATATTTCGTCAAGACTGCGGAGACACTCAATTTCTCCGAAGCCGCACGCCTTCTCTACGTAACTCAAAGCACTCTGTCCCAACAAATCCGCCAGCTGGAGCAGGAACTTGGGACAGCCCTTTTTGTCAGGGACAGCCATTCTGTAAGCCTGACCGAAAGCGGAGAACAACTTCTGCCGCTTGCGAAACGAACCCTTCAGGACGCAGCTGCATGCCAGGACCGTATCAAGGACCTGCAGCAGATGCTTTCCGGATCGCTCAACATCGGAATTACCTATACCTTTGCCCCGCTACTTACAGAAACCGTGATGGAGTTTCTGAAAATCTATCCTGGAGTTAAACTGAACATCTTCTACAAGACAATGGAGGAACTCATGGACATGCTTGAAAAAAGGGAACTCGATTTCGTCCTTGCTTTCAAGCCATCCAGAGTCTATCCGGGCGTCGAGTCGCATGTGCTCTTCGACAATTGTCTGTCAATCATTGTAAACCGGAACCATCCTCTTGCAGAGAAAACATCCGTTACTTTGCAGGACATAATGCCATACAGCATTGCTATGCCTTCCAAGGGGCTTCAGGCAAGGAATACGTTTGACAAGATGTTTCCGGGAGCCAGCGAAAGTCTGAAAATAAGAGTAGAGCTGAACGATGCAAACGTACTTCTGGACCTTGTGCGCGGATGCAATCTCATCACGCTTCTTTCTTCTGCAGTCCTTCAGTCAAAAGAAATGAAGGCGATTCCTATTGAGGTTCCGCACAATATCATGGAAGGATGCGTACACACATTGCATAAGTCCTATCACAAGCGTGCAGCAGAAGAATTCATCAAACTTCTGAGGGAATCGGTTGCATTGATCGGGATGGGATAAGCGCCTGCCTTCCCACCCCTTGTCTTATCGGCGTCGCATGCCACGCATCATGTTGCCCATGTTGGCACCCATGACCGTCTTCATCATCTTTCGAGTTCCCTCGAACTGCTTGAGCAGTTTGTTCACCTCCGGAAGCGATGTACCCGAGCCGTCTGCAATCCTTTTGCGGCGGCTTCCGTTTATTATCTCCGGATGCTCCCTCTCCTCAGGTGTCATTGAAAGGATGATTGCCTCAATGCCCTTGAACGAATCGTTGTCTATATCCACATCCTTGAGGGCCTTTCCCATACCCGGAATCATGGAGGCGAGATCCTTGATATTGCCCATCTTCTTTATCTGCTGAATCTGGTTATAGAAATCCCAAAGAGTGAACTTATCCTTGGCGAGTTTTTTCTTGAGTTCGCGGGCCTGTTTTTCATCGAACTGCTCCTGAGCCTTCTCCACAAGGGAAACGACGTCGCCCATGCCGAGGATACGGTCTGCAATACGGTTCGGATGGAAGACATCCAGAGCCTCCATCTTCTCTCCCGTGCTCACGAACTTGATCGGCTTGCCGACAACTGCCTTGATTGAAAGCGCGGCACCACCACGGGTATCACCGTCCATCTTGGTAAGGACGACTCCATCAAAGTCAAGCCTGTCGTTGAATGCTTTGGCAGTCTCTACAGCATCCTGACCAGTCATTGCATCCACAACGAACAGAGTTTCAGTCGGTTTAACGGCCTCTTTCAAAGATGAAATCTCATCCATCAATTCCTTGTCCACGGCAAGGCGGCCTGCCGTATCGACGATTACGACGCTGTATCCCTCGCTCCTGGCCTTTGC
>CALZOR010000056.1 GCA_945827785.1 uncultured Bacteroidales bacterium
TACCGTTATTTCCCAAACGGACTGCAAATATACGCACTTTTTTCTTCTTTGCAAATATTTCTTAGAAAAATTTTGAAAATATTGCCAAAATTCCTTCGTTTTCAGCCTCAAAGACAGAAAAATTCCTAAATTTGCATCATCGCAAAGATGACAGGATAACCTGAAAAATAATGACATCACTCTGGAACATATTCAAGGTGTTTTTCAAAATAGGTGCTTTCACCATCGGGGGCGGCTATGCGATGATACCTATCATAAAGGACGAACTTGACAGTAGGCATTGGATCGGGGAAGAGGAACTGCCGGACATATTGGCATTGGCACAGTCGGCGCCCGGCATTCTCGCCGTCAACGTATCGATTTTCACGGGATACAAAATCAGGGGAGTCAAGGGCAGCATTGCCGCGACATTGGGGTCAGTATTGCCGTCATTCCTCATCATCCTCGCCATCGCGCTGATGTTCAGCAACTTCCGGGACAATGAAATCGTAATGCGGATTTTCAGCGGAATAAGACCGGTGGTGGTCTCCCTGATTGCGGCGCCGATAATTTCAATGGCCAAAAACGCCAACAAAAACTGGTGGGCGTGGCTAATCTGCATTCTTTCACTTGTGGCAGTGGCCTTCCTCCGCTACTCCCCTGTCTATATCATTGCCGTGCTGATCGTGCTGGGAACGGCTGTCACCTGGATCAAAGAAAAGAAGGAGGGAAAATGCTGACAGGTCTCATTCTCCAATTGTTCGCAACATTCTTCGTCATCGGCCTATTCACTTTCGGAGGGGGCTATGCGATGCTGTCGCTCATTCAGGGCCAGGTGGTCGTGGCGCACGGATGGATGGCAGAAAGCACATTCACCGACATTGTCGCAATTTCCCAGATGACGCCGGGGCCGATTGGAATCAATTGTGCCACATACGTCGGCTACGATGTCGTGGTCAAGGCCGGAGGAAGTCATCTGCTCGGCATAATCGGCTCATTCACAGCGACTGCGGCAATCGTTCTGCCATCATTCATGATCGTACTGGCCCTGGCGCGCTTCTATATGAAGTTCCGGAACAATGCCTTCTTCGACGGGGTGATGTCCTGGCTCAGGCCGGCAGTCCCGGGACTTATCGGAGCCGCCGCCATCATTCTTATGTTCGATACCGAATGGGCGGGCATCCCGGGGTTTTCCGCATTTGACATCAGCATTGTCACGGAGAACTTCCCTGACTGGAAAAGCTGGTGCCTCTTCGGAGCCGCCCTCATTGCCTCAATGAAGTTCAAGGTCGGGCCTATCCCCATCATCCTGGCCGGCGGCGTGGCGGGGCTGCTTCTGTACTGAACTTCTGTGAACAGCACGGGAGCTTTGCGCTAAACGACAGCGTACAATCCCCTGAACGGCAATGTGTAAAAAAAGATGCCCGCTGCGTAATCGTGGCAGGATTTCGATTGGGTAATTTCCCATTCTCGATTGTCTTATGTATGAGACATCGATGTTCACCAACCGTGAAATATGACAAATCTTTGAATTCCGGATTGAGAACCGGAGATTATTCCTGTTATAGAGCACTTTTCAAAAGGTGCTACGGAAAGTTGTTGTCATTTTCGAACAGCATCATAAAGGACAAACAGGCCGCGGAGGATATTGTCCAGGAGCAATTCATGAAATTGTGGTCCAACAAACACCAGATTGATGACCGGATGTGTGTGGAGTCATATCTCTATGTCATGACCAGGAACGCAGCCCTCAATTATCTGAAATCGCATAGCAAACTTGTCGGAATCCCTGAAGTTGAGTCCCACACGGCCTCTCAAATTGACATTGACCGAAGGATTGATGCCGCTATCATACAAAACAGGTTGTTCGAACTGATTGGCAAAATGCCGCCCCAGAGGAAAAAGATATTCACGATGAGCAAGATTGAGGGAATGAGCAGCATTGACATAGCAAACATCCTGGGATTATCAGTGAAGACAGTGGACCGGCATTTGTCCATTGCCAAAGCATATATAAAAGAAAACATTTACCAAATCTTATAGAACTATGGAATTCAATGAATTCGAGAAGTTGATCAATGACTATATGAAAGCAGAGGCGGCGAATGATGATTTATTCAATTTGTACAAGAACTCATCGTCCAACACGGCTGACGTGCATCAAGGTTTCAGAAGATTTGTGAAAAACACCGAATTGAATCGGCAAAGGAATCAGTCATATATGTCGTTGTCGTGCATCGGAATAGCCTTTGCGTCCCTGCTTGCAGTCTTATGGATGGCTTTGACCCTGAAGCCCGTGAACGAGAACTGGATATCGACAACCACCGATGCCGGAGAGAGCAAGGACCTGCTGTTATGCGATGGCTCGCATCTTCATATCGGCCCCTGCTCAAGCGTGGTATACCCTGAGACATTCAACAGGAACGAGAGAAAAATCTTTGCGACCGGTGATATTTATTTCGAAGTTGCAGGGGATGAGAAACGGCGGTTCGTTGTCTCGTCTAACGGCCTGGATGTCATAGTACACGGAACAGAATTCCATCTCTATTCGTTCCCTGGGCTTGATAATCAGGAGGTTGAACTTGCACAGGGAAGTGTTTCCGTATCACTCAGGGATGAGAAAAGTGAAATACATCTGGACCCCGGCGAGAAATTGAAATACAACAAGGGACTGAATTTCATATTGAAGGAAAAATTCGATTCCTATTCATTCTACCAGCAAATGTCCGGAGCGCAGATTCTGTTTGACAATGACGGACTTCTGGAAATTACCAGGAAATTGTCCAACCGTTTCGGAAACAAGATTGTCGTATGCGATGACACCCTGCTCGACCAAACATATTTTGCCTCTTTCATAAACGGAGAGGGGCTACAGGAAATACTGGCCGTCCTGAGCAAACAAGGAGGATTCTCGGTAAAGAAAGTCGGTGACGACTATCTGCTTATGAAATAACCTATTAAAAACAACCAAAATATTAGTCCCATGTTAAAACACATTTTCAAAGAAAGCCTGATTGGCGTATTGCTGGTGTTGTGCATGTCATCGACCGCCTTTGGTCAAAAAGTGACAATGAACATCAAGAATACCCCTATCAGTTCCGTCCTGACAAAGATTCAGAAAGAATACGGACATTCCGTAGTGGTAAAATCCAATGACCTGGACCTGACAAAGGTCGTATCAGTATCGGCAAAAAGTCAGGATATCATCGAGGTCATCCGGGGGATATTCAATTCTTCAGGCCAGAAGGTGGAAGTCTCCCTGGAAGGAGATACATTGTATATTTCCCGCCAGAAAGAAGTCAAGACTCCGAGAGCTTCCGCTGACAATAAAACCGTAACCGGAACAGTTCTGGACAGGCAGACAGGTGAAACCGTCATAGGGGCCGGCATCTTTGAGGTCGGCAATCCCGCCAATGGTACCATAACAGATGCCAACGGCCAGTTTTCGCTGACACTCCCTTCAAACGCCGTAATCCAGATTTCCTGCATAGGCTATTCAAGCAAGGAGGAGGCCGTGAACGGAAGGGCAAGAATTGATGTTTCCCTTGACGTGGAGGCTGAGCTTCTTGAAAACGTGGTGGTAACGGCGCTCGGTATCAAAAGGGAGGAGAAGGCCCTTGGATACGCTGTACAGAAAGTTGGCGGAGACGATCTCACAATCGCAAAGTCTGTCGATGTGGTTTCATCACTCACCGGCAAGGTTGCAGGATTGACAGTCTGGAACAATACCGAATTCAACTCAGTCCCGGAAATCACGCTGCGCGGCTATGCTCCTCTCATCATTATTGACGGAGTCCCTTATGGAAATGCGGACTTGTCAAAAATCGCATCGGACGATATCGAATCCATTGATGTACTGAAAGGAGCGACCGCATCAGCGCTTTATGGCGCCAGAGGAGGCAATGGTGCAATAATGGTTACAACGAAGAAAGGTGTTGGACATGAAGGCATCAGCGTGGAGATCAACAGCAATACTATGTTCTTTGCCGGATATCTTGCATTTCCGGAGGTACAGCACTCATACGGCTCCGGTTGGATGGGCGTTTACCGTACAGACTATGGCGTCTGGGGGCCTAAACTTGACGTCGGCAACACGGCCAACATGTGGAATCCTTACACCTGTGAGTACGAGGAGCAGGAACTTACATCCAAGGGAAAGAACAACTTCAAGAATTTCTCCCAGGCCAGCTGGATGACCAACAATAACGTTAACGTGGCCTATTCAGGCAAATATGGCTCTTTCCGCACATCGTTGACGCACGCATTCAACCGCGGTCAGTTCCCTAACGAGGACCTGAACAAGATGACTTTCAACGTGAGCGGCAACATCAAGTACAAGAAGTTCTTCATGGATGCCGGTGCAACTGTAAACTACAGGCATTCCACAAATGACTCCAATGCCGGATATTATTCGGGAAGTTACATCTACGACATGGTCATCTGGCTCGGTACCGAGTACGATGTCCGCGATTACAAGAATTACTGGATTCCCGGAAAGGAAGACGCTCAGCAGAACTGGTATGACAAATCAGGATGGTACGACAACCCTTATTTCAAGGCTTATGAGGTTATCACCCCGAGAACCCAGACCAGCTTGAATGCCTATGCAAATCTCGGTTTTGAGTTTACAGACTGGCTGAAACTCACCGTCCGCGCTGGTGCAGATGCCTACACCGACAAGGAAATCAACAGGGATGCAATCAGCACAGCATACAGATACTCCCCGAAAGGATATTACGAGGAAAAATTGTCGAATGGATACAGCGTAAATACAGATGCCCTATTGATGGCGGACAAGACCTGGGGCAAATTCCACGTGGATGGGCTTCTGGGAGCCAGCCTCTTCTACAGATACGGATATGCCCTGGATTCCTGGACCAATGGCGGCCTCGTCATTCCGGGATATTATTCCCTGAAAAATTCTGCTGACCAGGCAGAAACAAGCAGTTCGATAAGCAAATATCGGATGAACAGTTTCTATGCAAAAGCATCTTTCTCCTGGGACAATACATACTTCATAGATGTCACAGGAAGGAATGACAAATCCTCTACTATGAACTCAGGTTCATATTTCTATCCGTCCGTTTCCGGAAGTATCGTCCTCTCCCAGATTATTCCGCTTCCGAAATGCTGGGATTTCTGGAAAATCAGGGGTTCATGGACAATTTCCAAGTCGGATGCCGGCGTGTATGCAAACAACAATACATACTCCATTTCCCAGAATGTTTGGAACGGCCTGGCTGCGGAGTATTATCCCAAGACACTCAAGGGCAGCATCATCAACCCACAGTCTGCCAACACTATGGAAGTCGGTACGAGCCTTGACTTCTTCAAGAAGAGATTACGTGCAGATTTTACATACTACAGAAGACTGGACAAGGATTTCATCGTCGACGGCGGTTGCTCCAGCGCGACCGGTTTCACTTCTGTCCAGGTAAACAGTAAAGAGCAGCGTCTCAGCAAGGGCTTCGAGCTGGTTCTCGGAGGAACACCTGTAAGCAACAAGGACTGGAATCTGGATATCAACGTAAACCTTGGTCAGGACAGATATTATTACCACAAGCTGGATCCAGACTACTCATCCAAATATGACTGGATATATGAAGGTGCCCGTTATGACTGGTTCGCCGACTACGATTTCAAAGACTGGGAGCGCGATCCTGAAGGGAACATTGTCCATCAGTCCGGTCTTCCGGTTCAGTCAAAGTTCAGGTCAAATCCAGGATACACCGGGCCGGATCTCGTTTGGGGATTCAATACGACCCTGTCATTCAGGAACTGGACTCTTGACTTCACGTTTGACGGACGTATCGGAGGTATTTCATACTCCAGGACAATGCAAATGCTGTGGAATTCCGGAGCGCATGTCAAGTCTGACAACCAGTGGAGGGCAGACGAGGTCATAGACGGAAAGACAAACTACATAGGAAAGGGTGTGAAGGTCGTTTCAGGATCAGTTGAGTATGACGGACAGGGCCATATCGTGAACGACACAAGGGAATTTGCCGAAAACGACGTTCCGGTATCTTACAACAGCTATATCTGCGCATACAACAAAGGCGCATCACAGCCTTGCGCGCAGAACATTGTAAGCGGCACATTTTTCAAATTGCGTAACCTTTCATTGAGCTACTCCCTCCCCGAGAGCGTCTGCCAGAAACTTAGAATGAGCGGAGCAAGCGTAGGTGTGACCGGCAATAACCTCCTGCTCTGGGCAAAAGAATACAGATATGCCGATCCTGACAGCGGCAAATCAACCGAAAGCCTTTGCTCGCCTTCACAAAGATACCTCGGTTTCAACATAAAACTGAAATTTTAAGATATTGAGATTATGAAAAATATAGTATTCAAGGCAGGAGCCGCAATAGCTGTCGCATTGTCAACCTTTGCCTGCGCAGATATTGAGAATTTGAATGTCAATCCTAATACGACCACAAAAGGAAATGCGGATATGCTTTCGACCGGAGTGGTGATGAGTTTCGTCAACAGAAGCAGCTTCAGCACCAACGCATATTTGAGCAAGTATTTCTTCTGGGGCGAGCAACTTGAGAAAAACCAGTACAACAGCATAAGCAACTCTTCGTTCGATCCGCTGCTCAATGTAACAAACGGACAGAAAATGGTTGAGTGCGCCAATGAATCCATCAAGGCTTCTTACGAAGGCTTGTATTATCTGCAGAAAGCAATGCTCTTCTTTGACGCCACAATGCAGATGGGAGATATTCCATATTCCGAAGCACTGAATATCGAGCGCTACAGGTATCCGAAATACGATGAGCAGAAAGATGTATTTGCAGGTATTCTATCCGACCTTGAACAGGCCGACAAGCTATTCTCCGAGGCAAGTCATCCAATTTCCGGAGATCCATTCAACTATGGAGGAGATGTCTCTCTTTGGAGAAAAGCCTCCAACTCCCTGAGGATGAGGGTTCTGATGGCACTGTCAAAAAGAGCAGACGATACACCTGAATTGAAAATAAAGGATACATTCAAGTCAATCGTGAACTCCGGGGTATACATAAAGGAAGGGGAAGACCTCATCATAGAATTTTCCAGCAAAGGCGGCCAGACGAACCCGATAAAGCAGGAAAACTGGAAGAGTATCAACCTTGTAGCCGCATCAACCGTGCTGGTGAACACTCTTAAAGAGCTGGAAGACTACAGGCTTTTCCATTATCTTTCCCCTATGACAGCAGCCACTACTCCAGCGGATTCCTATGACTCATACATGGGCATAGACCCTTCCATCGTATTCTCCGAGGGATGCAAGCAGATAAATTCAGGCGAGTACTGCTGCGTCAACGAGTTCCTGAGGAGTACGGACACCGGGGTCCCATTCGTATTCATCGGTTCATCCGAAACTAATTTCCTTATGGCTGAGGCTGCCGAGAGAGGATGGATAAGCGGTTCAGCAAAGTCTTATTACGACAAGGGTGTCGCAGCTTCCATGAACTATGTCAAAAAGTATTATACGGAGAACAAGGGAATGGACATAACCGACTCATACATTGCCGGTTATTTGTCCGGAAAAGCCGCATACAAAGGCGGAAATGAAGGAATCAAGCAGATCATGATCCAGAAATATCTCGCTTCATTCCTGAACGGCAACCTTGAGACCTGGTATGATTACCGCAGAACCGGTTATCCTGAGTTCCCGATAAATCCTGATACCAACTTGAACGAGGACAAGAATTCTATACCTGTACGATATCTGTATCCTACATCCGAAACCAATTACAACAAAGAGCAGCTTGAAATTGCGCTTGAACGCCAATGGGGTGGCGTGGAAAGCGTGAATAAAATGATGTGGATACTCAAATAATCGTTTATTCCGGATGAATCGAATATTTACGTTCGTTCTGGCTCTATGCACCTTGGTCAAGGCACCGGACGCATCGGCACAGTTGTGCAACTCCGCTGTCAGGGTCGATGGCATCAACAATGATTTAGCCATAGGATGTCCTGTCATTGAGGCTCCCTATACGCTTGAATTATGGTATTGCCACGACCCGGACCTTCCGTTCAAAGAAAGTGAAGTATTTTTTCCGGGGCTGAAGCTTGCCTCTGCCGACTACCTTCCCCTGGTGCTCAAGAACGGTGTACTCTCCAGTCCCGCACGTGGCCTGGAGGTGCCGGGAAGTGATCTTCCAGGGTGGCATCACGCCGCCCTGGTTTGTGACGGCACAGGCACCAGGCTGTATTTCGACGGCGTTGCTGCTGAGGAAACAGGCAGGGCGATGGCTGTCCTGCCTACCGGGATCAATTATGCGGACGGCGTAAATGCGGATGAATTGTTCCGGGGGGACCTTGATGAAGTGAGGATATGGAAAGCGGCTCTTGACGGCAGGACAATCCGGAAGTGGATGTTTCGGGATATCGAACCATCCCATCCGGAATTCGACAGGCTGTTTGCATATTATAATTTCGACGATGGCTTGGAAGAGATGTGTGTAAACCCGATGGGGACAGGACACCAGGCTTATCACATCCGGAATGGGAAAATTGACGCTTACGCGGAAAACGGGCAGGCAGCATACGTTGTGCGAAACAATAATCCGTTGGTGAGACCTTATCCTGAAAGCCGTCAGAAATTGTTCAATGCGGTCGTTGTCGAAAGTGAATGGGATGCGCGTCAGGGTTCCCACGATGAACAGATACTGAAATTGAGAATCAGGACAAGAGGCAACGGTAAACCCCTGATGCTTAAATCAATGAAAATCGAGCAGAAAGGAAGTTACGTCCCGGACTCCATCAGAATTTGGGATGCGGGATGCCGGCCTGATTGCAAAATCCCCCGGCTCCTTGCCGTTGCCAGTACTTCTTCCGGAAGAATCAGATTGCCGGAAGGTCTCAGTCTCCGTCCAGGAATCAATTATATACTCGTCACGGCCGACATTCCTTCCGATGCACCGCTTGGATACTCTGTCAGGATGGGGGTCAAGTCCTTCCGGCTGGGATTGTTCAGCCACAAGCCTATAACGACTGAAGAAACATTGTCCAAACGCATCATCCCCGCAAACGGAGATAAAATGCTGGGCGTACTTCAATGGAATATCTGGCACGCGGGACGACATCTTGGAGAAACTGGACCGGACAGAGTAGCCGAACTGATAAAAGCCTGCGGAGCTGAGATTGTCACAATGCAGGAAGGTTATGGCAGTCAGGAATATATCGCAAACCGGCTTGGGATGAACTGTCAGACTTGCGCATCGAATGCCAACCTTGCCCTGCTGAGCCTCTACCCTGTGGAAAAGATTGAGACTTCAAGGACGTTCAATTCCAATCCGGGAATCGTGACCCTCCCTGACGGACATAAAGTGCTTGTCAATGACTTGTGGCTTATGTACGCCTGGAAGCATTGCTATACAGAAAATCCAATCGACCAGGGACAGAATGTCGAGGACTGGATTGCCGAAGACAAGGAACTGGGGGAAAAAGACCTGAGGCATATCCTGGAGAACGACACAAAACCATACATCGGCAACATTGATGACATAATCCTTTCCGGGGATTTCAACTCGTGCAGCCATCTGGATTGGACAGACCCGTCATTGCATTATGGTTACGGCCCCGTAGGTTTTCCTATCTCAAGATTAGCGTTGGCAGAAGGATTCATTGATTGCTTCAGAGAGGCCAATCCGGATGAAAGACTGCGGCCTGAAGGCACGTGGGCGGTGATTTATGGACATTTGCAGAATTGTCGTATCGATTTCACTTACCATAAGGGTTCATCGCTTCGTACTGTCTCATCCAAAATTATCAGAACCGCCCCCCAGATTGATGACGTCTGGCCATCGGATCATGCGGCAGTTTTCACTATCTTTGAAAAAATTCGACAAAAATGAACAGACTACTTATTCCGACAATTATTTTCCTCCTGATCTTATCCTGCAGTCCAAAGAATCAGAACGCCCGGAACGAGGCTTCAGTCCGGAAGGCCGTATATGTAGTGATTGATGGCGTGCCTGCGGATATGATTGAAAGGCTCGATCTTCCGAACATTCAGGAGATTGCCTCAAGAGGCGCTTATGGACGCAGTTTTGTGGGAGGGACCGTAGGCCGTTACGACCAGACTCCGACAATTTCTGCTGTAGGCTATACGGACATCCTTACCGGAACCTGGGTCAACAAGCACAATGTTCCGGGCAACAGCAATCTTGAGCCCAATTACAACTACTGGACGCTGTTCAGGATTGCCAAAGAGCAGGACAAACATGTGAGCACAGGCCTGTTTTCCAGCTGGACTGACAACAGGACCGTTCTTTTAGGGGAAGGCAAACCGGAGACTGACAGTCTGACGATAGACTACGTTTTTGATGGTTATGATAATGACTATGATGCATTCCCGGAGAAAGAGCACGAACTGAGAATCTTTGACATTGATGAACATGTTTCCAAAATGGCTGCTGAATGCATCCGCAATGAGGCCCCTGACATGAGTTGGGTGTATCTGTGGTACACTGACGATGCCGGTCACATTTTCGGTAACGGTGAGATCTTCGATGAGTTCACCAGGCTGGCAGACGTTCAGATCGGCCGCATCTGGGAGGCCGTTAAATACCGTGAGGAAAACTTCAATGAGGAGTGGATGATAATTGTCACGACTGATCACGGACGTGATTATAAAGGCTATCACCACGGAGGCCAGAGCGAACGGGAACGTACTACCTGGGTTGCCGTGAACAGGCCGGTGAATGAACGTATGCTCAGTGGCAGGTGCGCCGCGACAGACATTAACCCTACTATTTGCAGGTGGATGGGATTCAATGTTCCGAAGGAAGTAGAGTGGGAACAGGACGGCACGTCATTCTATGGAAAAACTGACATCATGGATTTGGACATCCTGCCGTACGACAACAGTGTCGAACTCTCTTGGGTATGTCTTGACAAGGATGCTGAAATAACAGTCTGGGCTACCCCGACAAACAATTTCAAGTCTGGAGGAAAGGATGAATGGACCAAAATCGGAGAAGCAAGGGCATCTGAGGAGAGATATACCGTGGATTTGTCCTCATTGCCTGAATCAAAATTCTACAAATTCGTATTGGAGACACCGAACGGCTCCATCAATCGTTGGTATGACAGCGTAGCCGCAAAATATACCTCATTCAAGATTCCGTTTGAAATAACGGGCCAGTAGAAACTGCTGTACTGAAGAAAAGTAAAAGGAGGCTGATTTCTGGTCAGCCTCCTTATTCATTGAAAGGAATCCGGAAATTATTCAGCCTTCTCCTCAGCCGGCTGCTCCTCAATCTTCACATAGTC
>CALZOR010000057.1 GCA_945827785.1 uncultured Bacteroidales bacterium
TTTTAAATAACCCACCAGAGAAAGAAATCAACGGGCTAATGTTGTGGCGCAACTTTGCTGATTCTATGACACAAAGAAGCCGGCCATTTCTGGTCGGCTTCCTTGTGACCCGCACAGGATTCAAACCTGTAACCTTTTGATCCGTAGTCAAATGCTCTATTCAGTTGAGCTAGCGGGCCGTTTGCAGTAGTTAAGCTGCTATTTCACTATTCGTTGTCTTTAGCAACGATTGCGCTCTTTTTCTCTTTGATACGAGCCTTCTTACCAGCGAGGTCACGGAGGTAGAAGATACGTGCTCTACGAACTTTACCAACTTTATTGAGTTCGATTGAATCAATGAACGGAGATGCGAACGGGAAAATCCTCTCAACACCAACGCCGCTTGCAATCTTGCGGACAGTGAAAGTTCTTGTTGCAGGAGATGCACCACGAAGCTGGATAACTGTTCCTCTGAACTTCTGAAGTCTCTCTTTGTCTCCCTCTTTGATTCTGTATGTCACGGTGATTGTGTCACCAGCTTTGAATTTAGGGTAGCAAGCTGTCTTATCGCTTTCAAATGCCTGCTCTACTACTTTGATAAGATCCATTTCTTTGTCAAATTTTATTATTTTGGCAACGTTGCGTTTATATTTAAACCCTCCGCAAGAGGTTGCTTTTATTTTGGGACTGCAAAAGTAGGAATTATTTTTTATTATCCAAAACTTTTTTGAAAAATATTCATTTTACCTAGAACAAGTCCTTTATTTTGTCAAAGAAGCTCTTCTCTTCCTTAGTCGGATTTGGCTTGAATGCTTCACAATCCTTCATTGACTCCACAAGTTCCTTCTCGTGACGGTTGAGTTTCTTCGGAATCCAGACTGCAAACTTGACATAGAGGTCGCCCTTGCTGTATGAGTTCAGCACCGGAAGTCCCTTTCCTCTGAGCTTGACAATAGTTCCGGACTGAGTACCCGGCTCAACCCTGGTCTTGTAAGTTCCGTCAAGGCAAGGGACTTCGACATCAGCTCCGAGTATGGCATCCGTAAGCGAAATCACCTTAGTATAATAGAGGTCGGCTCCATCCCTCTTGAAATTCGGATGTTCCTGCTCCTCGATGACGACCAGGAGGTCTCCGTTGATGCCATTGTTCTTTGCAGCATGTCCTTCACCCTGGATTGTCATCTGCATTCCGCCTTCAACTCCTGCCGGAATCTTGACCTTGATGGTCTCACGCTTGCGTACAAGTCCGGTTCCCGAGCAGGAAGGACAAGGATTGCTTACAATCTTGCCCTCTCCGCCGCACTGCTGGCAGGTGGTGTATGTCACCATCTGGCCGCGGAATGAGTTGGTAACCCTTGTAATCTGGCCGGTACCGTTACATGCAGGACAGGTCTTGATGTCTGAACTGTCCTTCGCTCCCCTTCCGCCGCAGTCCGGGCAAGGAACGCTCTTTTCAATGTTGACTTCCTTCTCGACACCAGCTGCGATTTCCTCAAGGGTGAGCTTAACCCTTACACGGATGTCACGTCCCCTGTAAACCCTTTCGCGTCTCTGGCCGCGGGCTCCGCCTCCGAAACCGGCAAAATCCGAAAAACCGCCACTGAAACCTCCTCCGAAGCTGCCGAAGATGTCGTTGAAGAGGTCACTGAAACCGCCGAAGCCCTGGCTGAAATCCGGTCCGGCGCCTTCTACTCCTGCATGTCCGAACTGGTCATACTTTGCCTTCTTGTCCGGGTCGCTCAGGATGGAATAAGCCTCGGCTGCCTCCTTGAACTTTTCCTCAGCCTCCTTGTTACCTGGGTTCTTGTCCGGGTGGTATTTGATGGCCAGTTTCCTGTAGGCCTTCTTTATTTCATCTGCAGAGGCGTTTCTCCCAACGCCAAGCACCTCATAATAATCTCTTTTTTCTGCCATAGTTTTTCCTCCTCATCCCTTTGGGACAATCACATTGATATCAACTGACTATCAGATACCTACTACTACTTTTGCAAAGCGGATAACTTTTCCGTTCAGAGTATAACCTGTCTGAACCACATCGAATACTTTACCCTTCTTCTCTTCTTCCTGAACCGGGAACTGTGCCACGGCTTCATGAAGGTCAGTATCGAACTCCTTGCCCGCAGCCTCAATCATCGCCAGTCCCTTACTCTGAAGGTAACTTAACAACTTAGTGTAAATCAAGTTGGTACCCTCCTTTGCCGCCTCGCTGTCAGTCGATTCTCCGAGCACGGCAAGAGCTCTTTCACAGTCATCCAGCACAGGAAGAAGACCTTTGATAGTGTCCATTGACGCAACAGAAACCAGGTCCAGCTTCTCCTGCGAGGTTCTGCGGCGGAAATTGTCAAACTCTGCCATAAGACGGATGTAATCATCCTTTTCCTTTGCAAGTTTGCCTTCAAGTTCCTTAACCTGAAGACGAAGTTTCTCCTCTTCACTCAGCTGGTCCTTGTCTGAGGCATTGTCCACATTCTCCGGCTGAGCCTCCTGCACAGACTCCTGGGCAGTCTCAGCATTGACTGAACTGTCATTCAGTTCTTCTTTCAGGTTCTTTTCCTTATTCTTTGTCATATTTCTTTTTCCTTTTTTGTCTTATTCTCAGAAGTAAAGCTGCTACAGCCATTATTGTCAAGAATATAAGCATCGCATCCTGCCGTCACCGACAGGGTGCCCGACAGCCGCGGCAAAGATAACAAATAATCTGCCAATAACAATCAACTGACATAATGGCAGACAGGTAGTCCCGATACGGCACAGACGTGTCACAATCTCCGGCAATCCGGATATTTCAAAAAAAGGTGTATCTTTGCAACCCGTTGAACAATAATATATATAATATGGACAAGAACTCTTACGCATTGGGCATGAGCATTGCCCACAACATGATCTCATCTGGCATCAAGGAAATAAGTTTCGATGACTTCACAGCCGGGCTGAAGGCAGTCCTGACAGGAGCCGAGCCGGCAGTGTCATTCCAGGAGGCAAGTCAGCTTCTTGACAAATATTTCGCTGAAATCGAGAAGAAACAGCAGGCTGAGGCCGCTGCCATGGGTGCGGCAATGAGAGAAGAAGGAGAAATCTTCCTCGCCGACAACAGCAAGAAAGATGGAGTGGTTCTGCTTCCGAGCGGCCTCCAGTACAAGGTCATCAAAGAAGGAACAGGCAAGAAGCCGAAAGCAACCGACAAGGTGAAATGCCACTACGAGGGCACATTCATCGACGGACGCAAATTCGACAGCTCATACGACCGCAACGAGCCTGCAGTATTCGGTTTGAATCAGGTAATCGCAGGATGGACTGAAGGCCTCCAGCTCATGAGCGAAGGATCGAAATACGAGCTCTACATCCCTTACACCCTCGGTTACGGCGAGCACGGCGCTCCGGGAGCCATCCCTCCGTATGCAGCCCTCAAATTCGTCGTTGAGCTTATCGAAGTTCTCTAACAAGACTCCGTCAACATGGATTTCATGGAAATATTCACCCTCGTCACGGGGGTGATTTATATTATATTGGAGATCCGTCAGAAAAATCTGATGTGGGCCATAGGGGTGCTTACCAGCGTCGCTGCCATGGTGGTTTTCTTCCGTCAGGGGCTCTATGCCTCATTCGGCCTGAATACCTATTATCTGGTGATGTCCTTCATCGGGCTGTGGCAGTGGAACAAGGATAAACGAAAACTGTCTTCCGACTCTGACAAAGAGATAGTCGCCGATGAAATCCACCTCAACAGGCTGTCAGTCAAAACAATGGCAATTTCTGCCGCAATTACGGTTGCCGGCATTTTCGCCCTGAGCTGGCTGATGAAACTGCTGGAAAACCCTATGTCATGGATGGATGCTTCCGTGGCAGTGCTAAGTGCCGTTGCCACCTGGTGGCTTACGAAGGCTTATCTTGAGCAGTGGTGGATATGGATTGTGGCGAACATCCTCAGCACCCTCATGTGCGCCCTGTCCGGCCTCTGGTGGATGGCAGCCCTCTACGGTGCCTACACAATCTCCGCCGTCATCGGTCTTGTCCACTGGAAGCGATGCGGCAAATATATTTCATAATCCCGTCCACGAAACCGGGGATGATTGCGTATTTCCTTATGAGGCTGTCAAAAGTCAAAACTTTTGTGTAAGTTTGCGCGTTATTTTGAATTTAAGGACCATGATGAAAAAAGAAATACCGGTTCTGCTGCTGACGGGCTATCTTGGAAGCGGCAAGACTACCCTGCTGAACAGGATTCTCAACAATAGGAAAGGAATACGTTTCGCCGTGATTGTCAACGACATAGGCGAAGTAAACATTGACGCAGACCTGATTGCCAAAGGCGGAGTGGTCGGCAAGAAGGACGAGAGCCTCGTTGCGCTTCAGAACGGATGCATCTGCTGCACGCTCAAAACCGACCTGATTGAACAGATTGCCGAAATCATGGCAATGGAGAAATTCGAATACATCGTCATAGAAGCCAGCGGAATCTGCGAGCCTGAACCGATTGCCCAGACAATATGCAGCATCCCGACCTTCGGAGGGGCATACACCGAGCACGGAATCTGCCGCCTGGACAACATCGTCACAGTCGTGGATGCAATGAGGATGCAGAGCGAATTCGAATGCGGAGACACCCTCGTGATGAAGGACATCGAGGATGAAGACATTGAAAATCTCGTAATCCAGCAGATTGAATTCTGCAACACCGTCCTTCTCAACAAAGCATCCGAAGTATCGCCGAAAGAACTCGCCCGAATCCGCGAAATCGTCCGCCAGCTTCAGCCAAAAGCGGAAATTATAGAATGTGACTATGCTGACGTGGAACTCGACAAGCTCCTGAATACCAACAATTTCAACTTTGGCAAGGCCGCCGTTTCCTCTGGATGGATGCAAGGCATGGAACTCTCCGAGGAGGAGGCCCACCGCACCGAGCACGACGATGACCACCATCATCACCACCACGACGACGATGACCATGACCATGGCGATGAACACCACCATCACGACCACGACGATGATGGCCATGACGAAGACCACCATCACCATGACGATGACCATCATCACCACCATCATCACCACCACGATGGCGGCGAAGTGGAAGAATACGGAATCGGCACCTTTGTATATTGCCGCAGACCGGCCTTCGACATGAACAGATTCGACCGTTTCGTAGCCAAGCAGTGGCCGCGCAACATCATCCGTGCAAAAGGCCTGTGCTATTTCAGCGACGAGACCGACATGTCCTACCTGTTCGAGCAGGCCGGCCGTCAGTTCCAGTTGCGTTCAGCAGGAAAATGGTATGCAACCGCTCCTGAAGAAGACCTTGAAGAGATAGCAAAACAGGATCCCGACTTCATGAAAGACTGGGACCCTGTCTATGGCGACCGCATGCAGAAAATCGTCTTCATCGGCCAGAAGATTGATAAAGAGCAACTTACCCGCGACCTTGATTTCTGCCTGATTACTGAATGAAATAGGCAAAGCGTTGAAATGTCATCTCTACTAAGCGAAGCGAATGGAGATATTTGATTCGGCAATCAATACCCAATCCTCCCGAAAAATCCGAGAATGAGATCCCCGATCTTGCGGCAGTTCCGGATGTAGGTTCCATGACCCTCATCCGGAAGGATTTCATATTCCGCCCCCGGGATGTTCTCACCGATAAGCCTGGTATGCTCAGGCAGGATGATGTCGTTCTCCCCCGAAAGGATAAGGCAAGGGGTATTTATGCCTTTCATATCCTCAACCGTCATGGTCGGCTCATTTATCATCATGATTTCCAGAGGCTTGGGATTCTCCTTATAGAAATGCTTCTGACGGAAAGACTCTGTGAGGGCTCCTTCCACGAAGATGTTCGCTCCGCCGGTGATGATTGCCCCGAGAGTTCCCGGATACATCACCTCAAGCTGCAGCGCAATTATGCCGCCGTCGCTGTAGCCGAAGACTGCCGGCTTCACAAGTCCCTTGGCATCAATGAATTCCTTCACGTCCGTTGCCATGTCCTTGTAATGATATTCATCCAAGGCCTTGTTGGCACCCTGGCCGCGTGAATCTATCGCATAGACCATATATCCGGCCTGGGCAAGCTGACGGGTTGTCGTTTCGAATGTATTGTGGCTGCCCCCGTTGCCATGGAGCAGGATTACCGGCTTGCCACAGCCTTCTGCGGCATAGAACAGGCTCACTCCATTGACCTCTATCGTATCGGTATAGCTTTCATACTTCGGGCAGCGGCAGGACACCGCAGAGAGAATTACAAGGGCAGCAAAGAATGCCCTGCGAACAAAACGTTTCATATTGCAGATTTCCAAAAATTAATATTCATGCATAAGCCCCCCTGAGGCGGCATAATTCAATATTGTAGCAAAGTTACGCAATTTATGGAAATGGAACAATACTTCATTTTTCCAATGGAAGGACATCCAGCATATTGAGTCCCTCATGCATCCCGGCCATGTACGGGTCGGTATATTCCCCATTCCTGAGAATCTGTGCTATATATAAAGGATAACCTTTGAAAAAAGCGGCAAGATTGAACCTATCCCCCTTCATAAGTTTCGAATTGATGGACTCGATGACCTCAAAAGCCATTTCTCCGAGATATTCCAAAGTCACCACCCTGTCCGGATTCCACCCGATTCTTACTTTCTGACCCGGGACAAGGTCGGCCGCAGAGACGGTCTTTGCGCTGAAGAATGTGGAATTCAGGGACTGGTCTGACATGATGGAGGAGCAGAAAAGCTCATAGGTCCTCTTTCCAACATACCTTGCCAGGATGTCAAGGGTACTCTTTCTTGGGACCGGCTTCATGGTCACATAGCCGAAGAGACGTTTGAGGGTGGAGGAAGAAATCAGTTCTCCGGTCTCCTTTTCAATCATGATGGAAAGTGACTCGTAATCCGAAGTGGTTGCGAGCTTTCTTCCATAATGCTTCTCTACGCAGGATAACAGATAATTGAGTTCAGGAATCATGTCTGTTGCACTTATAAAAATCAGGCAAAAATAACGAACTGGCCATTCATTATCAAGTTCATAATGGTTCATTTGTTGGTTTTACTTTCATTTCTCCGCAAGTCTTTACTTATTTTTAAATTGAACCAAAATGAACCAGCCCAACTCTTGAACAAACCGAAAGAAATAGATAATTTTGGCAAAAGAATGAAAAAAATACAAAATATGAACGCAAAATGCCTTATTCCTGCAGCAACGACATTGATATTTGCAGTTGCATGTGAACTCACTCCCACAGTAAAACCGGACCCGGTGGATATCCCCATCCGAATTGTATCCTCTGTAACCAAGGTGTCAGGAGACCAGTTCGATGACAATGATGCCGTGGGGATATATGCCGTCAATGCAACGGCAATTACACGCGACTCATGGAAGCCGGGGGTCCTTGCCCAGAGCGGGAACCATCTTGACAATGTCCGGTTCACCTTGTCAGGAAACGAATGGGCTGCGGACAAAGAGTACTTCTGGAAGGACAACAAGACCCAGGCTGAGTTCTACTGCTACTACCCCTACAAGGAAACCGTAGAAGACATCGAACGCGTCAGTTATGAGATTCCAAATGACCAGAGCAGTGCTCAGGGGTACAGAAGCGCAGAAATTCTCTGGGGGAAAACAGGTCTGACTGCCCCTACTGAAGAATATGTCCGCATCATCACCACACACCGAATGAGTCAGCTTGCAATCAGCATCGTCCCGGGGAAAGGATATACGGAAGAAAGCCTCAGGGAGGACCTCAAGAGCATAAGACTCAATGCTTTGAGATGCGGTGCAGTCCTCAACCTCAAGGACGGGAGCCTGACTGCGACAGGAGAAGAAAAGGACATCGTTCCATATAATGACAATGGTACATACATAGCCATGATCGTTCCCCAGAGTGTGACTGAGAAAGGCCTCATCACCATCGATATTGACGGGATGGAGCGCACACTCACAAAAAGCATCGAATTCACGAGCAACAGCCGGAAGAAATGCACTCTGACAATCAACAAGTTAAGCGAAGGCATCAATGTCGGCATCGGCAGCTGGGAAGACGACGAGACTGACTATGGCGGGGTCCTCAACTGATTCCCTCAGGAAAAGGAACATGTGTTTCAGAACGAAAAATATATAATATCATGAAATACAAACATTTGGCATGGGCGATCAGTCTTGTGGCATTGGCAGGATGCGCCCAAGAAAATCTTCTTCCGCCAACAGTAGAAGAAGGCGACAGGACTCCGATTAACCTCGGCAGCCACATTGACCAGGAATATGCCACCAGGGCAGGTCAGGATGGCTTTGCTGACGGAGACAAAATTGGCACCTATATAGTTGATTACGTGGACGGGAAACCGGGCGAGCTGCTTCTGGAGGGCAACAGGGCGGACAACCTCTATTACACATACAACGAGGCCGGCAACCGATGGGTTCCTTCCTACGATGTATATTACAAGGACTCCAGAACCCCTGTGGACATATACGGATATTATCCGTCTGGAAAGCCTGAATCAGTCAGCGCATGGGCATTCGAGGTCCAGAAAAACCAGAGGGCGGCGGCTGCAAACGGCAAGCTTTCAGGATATGAGCAGAGCGACTTCCTCTGGGCCAAGGCGGAGAACAAGACATCTGCGGACAAGATTGTCTGGCTCAACTTCACCCACAGGCTTGCAGGAGTCAGAATCAGTCTTGTGGAAGGTACTGGATTCGGTTCCGGAGAATGGGCATCACTGGCCAAGGATGTGCTCGTACAGAGCACTGTAAGGACTTCTGTCATAGATCTTTCGACAGGAACAGCCACCCCTGTTGGAGAAGCGCCTGCCACCGGCATCATCCCTGCGGACGAAGGCACGGATTTCCGCGCCGTGGTCATTCCGCAGACAGTCCCGGCAGGAAGCAAGCTCATAACGGCCACAGTCGGAGGCTATACCTATGACCTGGTAAAGGACGAGGCGATGGTGTACAATCCCGGCAAGCAGCACAATTTCACTCTTACCGTGAACAAACGCGCTGCCGGCAGCTATGAGTTCGTCCTCAGCGGAGAGAGCATAACCGTATGGGAGAACGACAGGACATCGCACGATGGAATCGCAAGGGAATATGTCGTAATCAACGTTGAGACCCCGGGTACGTTGGATGCATGCATTGCTGCCAAGGGGCTGGAGGTCAGCAAAGTGAGGAATCTGAAGGTGACAGGAAAGATTAATTCCAGGGATTTTGCCGTTATGAAATTTCTAATGTCTAATCTCAATAGCCTGAATTTGAAAGAAGCAATAATAGTGAAAGGAGAAGGAGGCGGTTTGTCTGACGGGAGAGAAAACATGGGCTATGATTCGAATGAAGATGATGAGATACCAAATTATGCACTGAGCAGTAAAGAAACCTTGGTTTCACTGATCCTCCCTGACCGGTTAAAGAGGATAAAGGGAGATACTGGAGGAGGCCGGGGAGCATTCAATGGATGTTGCAACCTCACCGGTTCCCTTATTATACCGGAAGGTGTGGTGGAAATTCAGTCCGGAGCATTTGCGGGGTGCAAAAACCTGAATGGTATTCTGTCTCTTCCTTCAACACTAAAAGTTTTGGGTATAGCAGACTACTGTTATGAAGCTGTTTATGACGGTCCTTTTGCTGATTGTGGTTTTACTTGTGAGTTAATACTTCCAGAAGGTCTTGAAATTCTTGGTTCCGGAACATTCTGCGGCTGCCGTGGTCTATATGGGGAACTTAGGCTACCTGACAATTTGAAAGATCTAGGAACCGGTGTATTCAATGGATGCGTCAACCTTTACGGATCACTGGAAATTCCTCAAGGTGTTACTATTATTCGTACAAATTGTTTTAACAATACCGGTTTGAACGGAACCTTGTCACTCCATGACGGAATATCTTCAATCGGAGAAGGCGCATTCCGCAATACAGGGCTCAAGGGCGAACTTCATCTTCCAAAAAATATTGAAGTAATAAGTAAAGAATCTTTCTGCGGCTGCGACTTCTCAGGAACTCTCGTCCTTCCTAAAACTGTCCGTCAGATCGGCGACAAGGCCTTTGCCTGGAACTGGAGACTTATGGGGACTCTTGAAATTCCTGAGGGTGTGCTCAGCATCGGTGCCGGAGCCTTCGCCCAGTGCCGTATGCTTGAAGGAGTCATCTTCCCGGAAAGCCTTGAAAACATAAAATATGAGCCGAGCTGGAACGAAGACGGAGGTGCATTCCAGAACTGCTTCGGCATTGGACGAATCGTCTGCAAGGGTACAATCCCGGCCTATGTACAGGACGGAAGCTTCAACGGAGTGCCTAAAGACAATTTTACCCTTGAAGTGCCGGAAGGATATGAAGCTCAGTATCAGGCAGCGACAGGCTGGCGTGAGTTCAAGCGCATTGCCGCCTACCGCAATCTGGTAATCCGCCCTATGGTGGCGACTGCAATCAATACGTCAGTCACACGCGACCTAGTGCTCACAGCTGACGACAACTGGTCAGTCGTATCACAGCCTGACTGGGTTACACTCAGCCAGACATCAGGCAAAGGCAAGACGGAACTCAAGCTCACCTTTGCCCAGAAGCCTCAGGACGGGATCACCCGCAGCGGTGAGGTCGTATTCCAGCTCGACGGCAAGGACTATGAAACACGTCTTGCAGTAAGTCAGTACGACTATGAATATGCTGAAGATGAAGTGGTCACCCTTCAGACAGCAAGCAAAGGAAACGGAGTGAACATAGTGATCCTCGGAGACGGATTCAATGCCAAGGATATCAGCGAAGGCAAACTGATGAAGGCTATGGAAGAAACTTACGAACATTTCTTCAGCATCCAGCCATACAAGTTCTACAAAGACTATTTCAATGTCTATACAGCCGTTCCGGTATCACCGGAATCCGGCATAGGCACAGTCAACACCATAGTCCAGACCCGATTCAATACCGCGACCAACGGAGGAGTCACCCGCAACGGGGATGACGACTACTACGAAGTGATGCAGTATGCCTGCAAGGCTCCTACAGTAAATAACGACAACATCAACCGCAGCCTTATTATAATGATTCCGAATACCGAGGACTATGGCGGAGTGACCTATATGTGGAACGACGGCACAGCGATAGCCTACTGCCCTATGAGCGATTACGGCTATCCTCTTGACTTCCGCGGAGTCATCCAGCACGAAGCCGGCGGTCACGGATTCGGCAAGTTGGGAGACGAATACATCTACCATAATGAATTCATTCAGGCCTGCACGTGTACCTG
>CALZOR010000058.1 GCA_945827785.1 uncultured Bacteroidales bacterium
TCCCTGAGGGCCTGAGCCCAGCGTGAAGTCGAGTCTGCAAGGAGGAGGACTTTCAGCCCCATTGCACGATAGTACTCGCATATTGTCATTGCCGTATAGACAGATGCCTCACGGGCAGCCACAGGCATGTTTGAAGTGTTGCAGATGATGGTTGTACGCTCCATCAGGTGGCGTCCGGTGTGCGGGTCAATCAGCTCAGGGAATTCAGTGAAGATTTCCACAACCTCGTTGGCACGCTCTCCGCAGGCTGCCATCACGATGACGTCTGCATCACCCTGCTTTGCGATTGCGTGCTGAAGCACGGTCTTTCCGCATCCGAAAGGACCAGGGATGAAGCCCGTACCACCTTCTGCGATAGGGTCGAGAGTGTCGATGACGCGGACACCGGTTTCCATGATTCTGTTAGGTCTCGGTTTTTCCTTGTAGCCTTTGATCGCCACTTTCACCGGCCATTTCTGAGTCATGGTGACTTCCACATCCTCGCCTTCGGCATTGGTCAGCACTGCGATGACCTTGTCAATATTGTATTCGCCCTCTTCAACGACTGATTTGACTGTATATTCTCCCTTAAAGCTGAACGGCACCATTATTTTGTGAGGCAGCCATCCTTCCTTGACTTCTCCGAGCCAGTCTGCTGCAACAACCTTGTCTCCTGGTTTTGCAACAGGGGTGAAACTCCAGAGTTTCTCATGGTTGAGAGGGTCGGTGTATTCTCCTCTTTTGAGGAATACGCCTGTCATTGTGGTCAAGTCGTTCTGAAGTCCGTCGTAGCAGCTTGACAGAAGACCCGGACCGAGCGTGGCTTCGAGCATCCTGTCCTCGAATTCGACACTGTTGCCGTTCTTCAGACCACGGGTACTTTCAAAAACCTGTACGGCGGCTTTGTTGCCATTGACCTTGATGACCTCGGCCATGAGACGTGTGTCGCCCACGGTGATGAAACAGAGCTCATTCTGTGAGACCGGTCCATCGACTTCGACAGTCACAAGGTTGGAAACTATGCCTGTAACCTTTCCTGTTGTTTTCATGTTTATTTCTGTTTGTGTATTGTCTTTGTGTATTGACTATTGGGCTTTGTCTGCGTCGTATTCAACTCCCTTGAAGGTGCCTCGCACCTCATTGACGAGCTTCCTGAACATTTCTCTTCCGGATGCTTCATCAAGCTTGTACCATCTTGCCACGATGTGCAATTTTGCGATGAATGCAAGTATGGCATTGATATCGAAATAGTTGAATACGGTGATTTCGCTGATCTTGTCCCACATCAGGTCATCAATCGCCCTTTCCCTGACAAGGATGTCGCTGCCGGAGAGAATGCCCTCAATCCGGGCTGCCTCCTCAAATTCGCCTGAAGGAAGGTCCATGATGTCCTTGTCCGCAGGTCTTCCGAGAGCGGTGTTCAGGTATTTCACCTTGGCATTCCTCACGTTCATGTCGAAGAGGAAGTACTCGCGGATGAATCTGTTGCGGTGCGAAGCAGCCTTGATGTAGAAATCACGTGTAAGCTTCTCGTCGGAGAGTCCTTCGAGAAGGACTTCGATGACCTTGTGGTCGCTCTCCGAGCAGAGGCTCAGAATCTCTTCCAGAATCTGGTCAGGCCCCTTGTCCGTGAATTTCCAATCAGTACTGATTGCCGGCAGACTGGCGATAATATATTCGTAATTGTTCATATATAGATTTTCCGGTCTTATCCGAAGAGGATTTTCTTTGTTGCAGGACGGAGATATTCGCTGATAAGGGCTTTGAACGTGTCGTCCTTGAAGCTGACGAACCATCCTTCGCCTTTAGGACCGATTGTGAAACCACCGGCAACTTTCTTTGAGAATTGCGCGTCAACGCCGCCTTTGAGCACTGCTGCGAGTTCTTTCTTGATGAAAGGCTCCATTTCCTTGCGGAGAGACTCAGGAAGAACAACTTCCATTTCGACGGTAGCGTCAGATTTGAATCCTTCAGCTACTGCGAGAATGATTTGTTTCACAAATTCGGCAGAAGTCAGTGCCTTTGCAACTTCGCAGTCCGTCATTTTGGCTACGATGACATTCTCAATGTCCTGTTTGGTTGCAGCGATGCTCTGCTGGGCTGCCATCTTGAGGTCCGAGTTCACCTTCGTGCTCAGGTCTTCTGCCTGTTTCTGAGCTTGTGCGAGAATCTCTTCTGCCTGCTTTTGGGCCTGGGCTATGATTTCCTCAGCCTCTTTGCGTGAGCGGGCAAGGATTTCCTCGCCTTCCTGTTTTCCTTTTGACAATCCTTCATTGTAAAGTTTGTCAGTCATCTCTTGCAATTTATTCTGCATATCTGTTATATTTTGTTGTTTTGTTTTTGCATGGATAGCCGTAAGTCCGGGTTCTATTCATTTTGTCCGTATCAGGGCAAAATTAAGAAAAAAACTGGGGAGAACCAACCAAGAAGTATGCTATTTTTAAAAAATTTTCTCGGAAGTCGAATATAAACGAAAAAATGATAATCAAAAGCCCATTTTTGATTATCATTTGTATATTTTTTGGGTGATATTTATAAAGAAGTTGCCTAAAAGCATTCCTTCAGAATGCTTACAATATTGTCGGTCTTTCCCATAGTGTAGAAATGTACGGCTGGAACTCCATGTGCAATCAGGTCCTTGCACTGGAGCGTGCACCACTGCGTCCCTATATTATATATGGCTTTCTTGTCATCGCCAGCCTTGCGGATTTCCTCGGTCAGCTCGAAAGGAATGTTCAATGAAAATGACTCAGGAAGAAGGCTCACCTGGCGCGCCGTGGAAAGAGGTTTCAGGCCGGGAATGATCGGGACTGTTATTCCAGCTTCACGGCATTTGTCCACGAAGTCATAATATATCTTGTTGTCAAAGAACATTTGGGTTATGATATAGTCAGCTCCGGCATCCACTTTTTTCTTGAGGTTGAGGATGTCGGTTTCGATGTTCGCCGCCTCGAAATGCTTTTCCGGATAGGCTCCCACTCCTATGCAGAAGTATTTCGGATTGTCTCCCGTTGAATCTATCTTATGTGAGCGGCGGTATGAGGCGCTTCCTTGATATTTCCTTATTCCTTCAACCAGTTCGCTGGCATAGCGGTAGCCTCCCGGGGTTGGCGTGAAGCGTTTCTCGCCTGTGATGCTGTCTCCTCTGAGAGCTAATATGTTGTTGATACCCAGGAACTCAAGGTTGTCGAGCTTGCTTTCGATTTCCTCGTTTGTGCTGCCTCCGCAGATGAGGTGGGGGACTGTCTCTATTTTGTAACGGTCCATGATGGCCGAGCATACCGTGGTCTCGCTGATCCTGTTCCGGACCATTCTTTTCTTGAATGATCCATCTTCCTGCTGAACGAATTCATATTCGTCCCTATGACTTGTTACATTGATGTATTTGGGACTGAATTCCATGAAAGGCGCAATGCTTTCAAGAAGTTCCTCTTTGGTAAGTCCTCTAAGCGGTGGGACAATTTCCAGGGAAGGATAGGGCTTTGTGCTTCCGTTCAGTATATCAATTACTTTCATTTGTTTAGTTAGTTTTATATTTAGTAATCCTCAAAAAATAACCTGCATCATCTTTGAAAATCTTTTCGGTCCATATTTCCTCCCTCATCAGTCACATAGCTACGGCTATGCTCCTTCTTCGGGTATTTGACTCTAGTTCCATCCGGTTGGGATGACATTGATCATTTCAGAAGATGCCCTAAAAACCGGCGACCCTGGTCTTCTGACATGCCCCTGCGCCTGAGGTAATCTTCGTACTGCCAGCTGCTTATGCTTCTTATCTCAGGATAGCAGGCTTGAGGATGAATCAGTACCATGCCGCAGATTGATGCATCCGGGCTCATCGCGAAGCTTTCAGTAAGGCTTATGCCGAGTTCTTCCGAGGAAGGTATCAGTTCAAGCAGGTCTTTTTTAAGGCTGTGGTCCGGGCAGCTTGCATATCCCGCCGCCGGTTTGATCACCTTCATCCCCTGCATAGTTTTCGAGCCTTCTTCGCATAGCCTTCCGCTCAATATTTCCTTGTCCAGCCATTCTGAAGCAGCCTCAGCAAGAGTCATCCTGACAGTCCTTCCGACAAGCTCTTCATATCTGTCCGAACAAGCAGGGCAGCAGCAGCCTTCCTGATGGCTTGCTGCGGGGTGGACACTGATTGCAAATGCACCGAAAACCGATTTCTTTCCGCTTTCAGCCGGAATGACGAAATCGCTAAGGGATAGCATTTTATCGTTTTCCTGCCTCATCATCGGAAGACGTTTCAGGACTGTATTGCCGTCACTGTCGTAAAGCAGGATGTCGTCATCTTCGCTCGCTGCCATGAAGAAATGCAGTCCGAGCCGGATTCTGAAATTCCTGAATGCAAGCTCTTCCTCGGCATCCCTTCTGAGTTGTATGAGCTCGGTCGCTTCCGGTACAGCCTTACCGTATTTTATACCCCAGATGGCATAGAACATCTTCCAGTCAAAATATTCCATTACAAGGTCGGACCTTATCTCCCCGACAGGGATATCCTTCACCGGAGTTGTCAGATAGTCGGAATGGGCAAACACAATCTTTGGCGCAGAACTCTCCCTTGCCAATTCATTTTGCTTGCCTTTGTTGTATATATTTCTGATTTCCAGCTGTTTCTGGTGCTGGTCCTGCTCGAATTCCTCCGGATTCATCATATATTTCTTGGCCATAACGGCGGAAGCCGAAGCATCAGGTCCATAATAGACATGGTCATAGAGCGGAGCCAGCTTCACTGCGGTATGAAGGGCGGACGTGGTGGCACCACCCACAAACAGAGGAATTTCCATCCCCCGGTTCTTCATCTTCCGGCACAGTTCCTCCATCTGAAACAGGGAAGGAGTGATGAGTCCGCTTGCCGCAACGATGTCGGCACCAAGTTTCTGCGCTTCATCCAGAATCACGTCACCATCCACCATTACTCCGAGGTCATGAACCTCGAAACCATTGCAGGTCAATACAATGGATGTGATATTCTTTCCAATGTCATGTACGTCACCCTTCACGGTGGCAATCACCACTACAGGCTTCGAACTTCCTGCCTGATCCTTCACCCCGTCAGATGATTCATCCCCCTGTTCCATATATGGTTCCAGAACGGTAACGGCATCCCTCATGACCTTTGCAGATTTCACGACCTGGGGCAGGAACATCTTGCCCTGGCCGAACAGGTCCCCGACCTTCTCCATTGCGTCCATGAGCGGGCCCTGGATTACATCCACGGCTTTCCCCAATTTCCTGAGAGCTTCCATCACATCTTCTTCCAGAGTCTCCGTGCGGCCTTTCAGAATGGCCCGCGAAAGCCTTTCTTCCACTGTAAGATTCTGACTGTCAGTATTCTGAGCGCCGGACTGCGGCATTTCCTTTCCCGCATCCTTCTGAGCCATTATCTCTGAAGCTTTTGCAATCAGCCTTTCCGTCGCGCCTTCGTCGGTGTCGAAAATCACATCTTCCACGCATTGCAGCAGTTCCTTGTCGATGCTGTCATAGACCTGAAGCATGGACGGATTCACGATTGCCATGTCCAGGCCGGCACGGATGGCATGATAGAGGAATGCCGAGTGCATCGCTTCGCGGACGGTGTTGTTGCCGCGGAAGGCGAACGAGAGATTGGAGAGTCCTCCGGAGGTGAGGGCTCCTGGGAGATTGGCCTTTATCCATCGGACTGCCTCGATGAAATCCACTCCGTAACGTGCATGCTCGGCTATGCCTGTGCCTATCGAGAGGATGTTGCAGTCGAAAATTATGTCCTGCGGAGCCATTCCGGCCTGCTCGGTAAGCAGCCTGTAGGCCCTTTCGCAGATTTCAATCTTGCGCCCGTATGTTGTCGCCTGTCCCTGCTCGTCGAATGCCATGACGACTACCGCAGCTCCCATTTGCTTGATAATCCGGGCTTTATGAATAAATGTCTCTTCTCCTTCCTTTAGGCTTATGGAGTTGACGATACATTTTCCCTGGGCGTTCTGCAATCCGGCAACTATTGTGTCCCAGTCGGAGGAGTCAATCATTAGGGCCGCCTTTGCGACTGCAGGGTCATTGGATATCCATCGGGTGAATTTTTCCATTTCCCGGGCGCTGTCAAGCATGGCATCGTCCATGTTGATGTCAATTATGCCCGCCCCGTCTTCAATCTGTTTTGCTGCGATTTCAAGCGCCTGCTGATAGTTGCCTTCGGCAATCAGACGTGCGAATTTCCTTGAGCCTGCGACATTGGTGCGTTCACCTACATTTGTGAAATTGTATTTGTCCTTGTCAATCGTTACTGTTTCCAGTCCGCTGACTGTCAGGTGCTTGAAGCAGTTGTCCCTGTTCTGCTCACTAGAACTGGCTCCGTTCCCGGAGGCTGAAACCGGCGTGTGTGGCTTTGCCTGGGCGACAGCCTTTGCGATAGCTGCAATATGGTCTGGTGTCGTTCCGCAGCACCCTCCGGTTATGTCAAGCAAACCTTCTTCCGCCATTGAGCATACTTCCGAGGCCATCTGTTCAGGACTCTGGTCATAGCCTCCCATTTCGTTCGGCAGCCCCGCATTCGGATAGCATATCGTCCTGCATTCGCACCAGCTTGCTACATCTTTCATCAGTTCGTGCAGGTCGGCGGCCCCGAGTGAGCAGTTCAGGCCGAATGCCGCGAGAGGGTAGTGGCGTACTGAAGTGTAGAATGCTTTCAGTGTCTGTCCTGTGAGTGTCCTTCCGCTTTTGTCTCCGACTGATACAGAGACTATTACAGGTATCGGCAGGCTTGCTCTGACTTTATTCCCGCTTCCTTCCGGCTCCTGCGCCAATTCCTGATTCAATTCCTGGATTGCAGCAAGCGCAGCCTTGACGTTGAGGGCATCGAAGCATGTTTCCAGAAGCAGCAGGTCAGCTCCTGCCCTTACAAGAGCTTCTGCCTGTTCACGACAGGCTTCTTTCATCTGCTGGAAATTGTAGTTTCTGAATGCCGGGTCGGATACGTCAGGAGAAAGTGAAAGTGACTTTGATGTCGGGCCCATGCTGCCTGCAACGAGGATTTTCCTTTCCCGGCCCTTTGCAGCGGCTTCTTCCATAGCCTGGTCAGCGGCTCTGCGGGCTATGACCGCACCTTGATATGCCATCCTCTCCGCAAGGCTGGCACAACCGTATTCCGCCTGTGATATCCTGTTGGCACTGAAGGTATTGGACTCGATTATATCTGCTCCAGCCTCTATGTATTCCCTGTGAATTGCTCCTATGACATCAGGCCTTGTCAGGTTCAGGACCTCGTTATTGCCCTTCATCGGACGTCCGTTCCATGGCTCACCCTCCTCGGAATTGATGATATAGTCCCCCTCCTGAAGCTCGAATCTCTGGATCATGGTGCCCATCGCTCCGTCCAATATCACTATATTTTTCCTGTCAAATATTCCCATTTTTATATTCCTAAAGGTTGCGAATATACAAAAAAATGCCAATCCTTCACCATCGCCCCCTGACGAAATCACCACAACTCAAGATTCGCAAGTTTATGAACCTGTCCTCACACCAAGAGTTGTCATTCTGTCGTTGGGGATCTCTCGTGCAAAACATCGAGCAGGCGCATCGGCCATACAACGGCCTATAATGGCATTTCTCCTGCTCGATGAGGTCAAAATGGCAGCATCGAGCAGGCATATCGGCCTCACAGCGCCCTGGAACGCCACTTGCCCTGCTCGATGAATTGCACGAGTGTTATTTGCAATATCCTGTCCCCTGTTTTTTCGCTAAATGCGAAACTAAAAGTTTTATAGTATCAATTTGCCTTGAAGGTCAACGTCAAAGGCATTGAACGGGTCCAGCAGGCTGTCGATGATGACGGCGTAGGCTGAGCGGGTGAGTGGCTGGCCGTTTATGGCGGAGTCAGCGTCAAGACCTGCGTCCCGAAGGGCTGCTGCCCAGTCGGCTCCGTTGATGAATCCCGGGAAGCCTTTCAGAATTTCAACAAGCTCTCCGGCCTGCAATGCAGGGCTTCCAGATAAATCCGAATGTGTAATGCCATAGAAATCAAATAGATGCCTGAGCTCGTCACGCGAAACGAGTTCATCGGCATGAAGATCAGTCACATTGGTCCACTGAATCTGTTTCCCTTCACCCCGGAGTATGCCTGTGGACCCAATCCGCTGCAGAGCAGGGAAGAGGGGAGAGCCTGGCTTTGCATCAATGAAAGGCTGGATGTAGCAGCCTGCATCAAGCAAATCCCTCTGCACCTGCCTTACCGACACCTCAGACGGCAATATGCCCTGAACTGCGGCTTCTGCAGCCAGTGCACCTGCTGCCTGACCGATCTGCATCACAACCGGCTGAAGTCTTGTCGTGCCGTTAGCAATATTGGAAACTGAGATTGATTTCTCTGCAACAATAAGATTTTCAACGTCTTGCGGAATCATCACGCCGACAGGGACGGTGAATGACGGAATCGGAAAGAAATGCAAATCCGGAAGTTCCTCCTCTGCTGTGTAACGTTTGTGATGATGGTCAACCGGATAGTCTCCCACTGCAATTCCTGTCCTGAACAAAGTGTAGTCGTATGGCCTCTCGATATGGTTCAGGGTAAACCTCACCTTTCCGTGAATCCTGCGGCTTTCACGATGATATGGAATGAATGGCAGCCTGTCTTCTGTCGGAAACTCGTCGTCGGCAAGACCGAGAGTATTGTAGCCGAGCTGGTGCTGAATGAAATAGATGAAGCCCATGGTGAAATCCCTGGCCTTTTGCAACTCCTCCTCCCTTCGTTCGGAATCCATCTCTATTATGTTGAGATAGAAATCATTACCTTCAATCGGCCAATTTATCATGTATTTCTCCCCAGGAAGCTTTCCATAGCTTATCATCATGTCGGCCGGCCATATTCTTTCAGGCTCTTTCGGATTGATACACAGAGGATTGGCGCAGCAGCAGGCATACATCAAGGAGTCATAGCCGACCGGCCTTTCGATGCTTGCGTCACGACCATAATCCTTGAGAATGGCAACATAGGTCATATCCTGAATTATCCCGTTGCCCTGAAGCGGCGCAATCCTTTCCCCAGTAATTTCCCGGCTCTCCATTCCGATGTCATAGCCCACCCCGCACTGAGCGGCAATGTCGCCAAGTTCGGTCGCATCAATCATCACCTTGGCACGAACCCTTCGTACTGTTGTCTGCCCATCCGCGGCCTTGCATGCAACTTTTGCCTTCCATGAGCCGTCCTTAAGCTGACGAAGATCCGTAATGGAACTTTCCTTCCACACCGACAGAAGTTCCTGCTCCGAACACATCTGATTGAATATCATGTTTCCGACAGACGGCTCGAACTGGATATTGCTCACCCATCCGGTCTTGAGTGCTTCCATGCTGCCATAATGCTCTCCGAGCCGCCTCTGAAACTCTCCCCAGAGGCCGGAAGGCAGGTTGTAGCAGCCGTCAGTAGCACTCACTCCCGCACTTGTTAGCATGCCTCCAAGCCATGGCAGAGGCTCCACAATCAAAGTTTTGCTGCCCATTGAAGCAGCCTGTATGCCAGCTGTGCATCCGCTCGCCCCGCCGCCTGCGACGATGACTTCAAACTGTTCGCAGCGGCAGGATGTAATGCAAAGCAGCCCTAGAAGAATTGCAAGGAAATCAGTCTTTTTCATAAATTGCAAGATTACCGAAGCTTTCCTGCACTTCCACCCTGTAGCAGTTGTCAATCTGGTCACAGACCCATTTTGCAATATTTTCAGCAGTCGGGTTGAAAGGCAGAAGTTCGTTCAGATTGCCATGGTCCAGATAACCGTGGACACGGCGTTTTACCTCCGAGAAATCCACTACCATTCCGTCGCTGTTAAGTTCCTTGGATTTGCAGAATACCTTGATTGTCCAGTTGTGGCCGTGCAGCTTGCTGCATTTGCTGGGGTAGGAGAGTGTCAGCGAATGGCTGGCAGAAATCTCCATAGTCTTTTCAATATAATACATGATTTAAAGTTTTTTTTACAGTAGGGTGTTCTTCTACCTACCAGAATTCTCCGCAAAAATACAATCTTTTGCTTTTCTTTGCAATAGCTCAGTCTCATCGGTAGCATCCCGGCGATGTCCCCGTAGCATTTCTTCTCAAGGCCGGCTTCCCTTATGCAATCGGTTATGGTTTGACAGAAACATCACCCCTTCTTTCCTTCATGGTACATGACGGCTGCAAGGTCGGGTCGATAGGGAAGGCAAACTGGAAAAGGCCAAGGAAGCAGTGCTCTCGTTTGTGAACCGCTATTAATTTTTGTATATCTTTGTAAAAAATAGAGGAAAAATGAAACCCCTGTCCTGGATACCAACAACCCAGACAAGTCCCTCCAGAGCCGCCAGCTCATCAATCTGAACATGCTCAGCGGCCTCAAGGCGGATGGCAAGGAGTACAATGGCGGTACAATCTACGATCCGGGCAACGGAAAGACCTACCACTGCTCGATGAAAGTCGAAAACGGCGTCCTCAAAGTCCGTGGCTCTCTCGACAAACGAGGTCTTCTCGGACGCACCATGGGTTGGTTCCGCGTGAAGGAATAATTTACAATATTTAATTGATTTTGAGAGCTTTGCATTTGCAAAGCTCTTTTTATAACAAAAATGTTTTATTTGGTAACTTTTTTGTTATTTGTATTTTGAAACAGTTTTTGCTAAATTTGAAGTTCAAACAGCAAAAAACATGAAACTATTCTTATGCTCACGCTCTTAAGTATTGATTCCATTGGCAGTCCTGACCCTGGGACTGTCAATGCCTTCTTGTTCAAAACCGGACAATCAGCTTGAAGACCTTCTGAGGACTCTTGATGAGGTA
>CALZOR010000059.1 GCA_945827785.1 uncultured Bacteroidales bacterium
CCTCTACGTCTCGTGGGCTCGGAGATGTGTATAAGAGACAGAGATTACTATATATATTTATATATAAAACTTATACTAAATCTTAGTATGGCATCTATATAGCCGCCGGTTTTCGGTTCAAATTTACCTCTTCAATGTGCCAACATAGGACACATCATTATCTTACTTCCGAGCGATAGTTGACGGTCAGATCGAGAATCTGTGCCGTAGTCTTGAAATAGTTGGAATATGCCCTTATGGAACCGTCGTGATTGCCCTGTATGAGAAACTTTTGTCCTGGAAGCTTTTCCAGAAGATGACGGACAAAAAAAAGAGGCGCCGCTTTGTTGCGACACCTCCGTATATAGTCTTGACAGATCTATCTATCAGTTACCACTACAATGAGCATATCGCACTCTACAACCCAGGATCCATCCTGTGCTGACTTTCGGTTCAAGTGTGATTATGTTCATTGAATATCTCATGGTTTTTCTTGGTTTGCAGCTGCAAATGTAAGGACTTTTTCACCATTTCAAACACCTTCAGCCAACTTTTTTCAGAGCCGAATTCCCTTATATCTAAAGATATAAAGTTTTTTCCTGAAGCCACATTCTCTGGAGTAAAGTATCGTTGTACCCTCCTTGTTCAGATTGTCAAGCGTGGTGTAGGTCCTGTTGTGAAGGAAGTTCTGCTTCACATACTTCACGCAGTTCTCTACCTTGCCTTTTGATTGAGGGTCGCGCCATCATAAACGAGGGTGTGTATCCGGCTTCAAGGACGTAGCTCGCCAGTTCTGAAGTCATATGATACTTGCCGTAGTTTTCATCAACCAGAAAAGTCGTGTCTTGATCATAGACTACCTCTTCAGGAAAGTCCGGATAATGTTCTAGAAGACGGTCATGTACTTGAGGTATGCGAGAAACTTGGGCGACCGTTAGTTTTTCAGACAGCAATGTCTTAACTTTGTCCCAGAGTTGAACCATAAGGATCGTTCGATTCATTTTTGAGTGTGTTTTAGTATGAGATAACCGATAATTCTACTAAAATACACTCTTTTTTATTGAACTTAATTGCCAACATCAGAATGGGGAATATGACTGCGGGAGCATTGTCATAATTTGCCACAAGTATACGCGAATACCAACTTATGGCAAATTATAGTAATGTTTTATACGAATAAATCTTCTAGGGTCAATGATTTCTGAACGATATCAGAATACTCATTTGTGGTTAATCCATAGGAGGTTATAAAAGTCAGCAATATAGCCTTACGCGTTTTTGTTTCCTTTATGAATGTATCCAAACGATCTTCCAACTTAGAATAATATTCTCGCGTAATGGTAAATTCCTTTTTATAGAATTTCATTTCGCAAATATTGATATACCCATCTTTTCTATCAATGACCAAATCTATCTGTGCTCCCTTTTTATTCTTATCTGATGTTTTTGCTCTCCAAGAGGACACCTTGGTCATAATTCCCGACACCCCAAGAGCCTTCTTTATTTGCTCCTGATGATTCAAACAAAGCATCTCAAAAGAATATCCAGCCCATGCATTGCGCTCTGCAGACAACATCGAATGTGTCCAATAGTTCTGGTCATCATATTCCTCTGAATGAATGAATTGAAAATAGAATAGCGTATATGGATCTATCAACTGATATAATTTATTCCTCGTCTTTTGCCCAAATGCCGTATACGAACGGATAAAGCCACATTTCTCTAGGTTAGAAAGGATTTTCGTCAAATCGGCTCCAGACTTGCCTTTCTTAACTGAAGCCAGTTCTTCACGGGATAATCCTTTGGTCTTGTTACTCAAGAGTTCAACCACTTTCATGTACTTGTCTGAATTCTTGAATAAAGCAGAATATAGATTCTCAAATTCAGTCCTCATCTGTCCTTGTGGTCTGAAAAAAAGACGGTCTATATTTTCATTAAGAGAATAAGCCTTGTCAATATAATCAAGATAATATGGTATTCCACCCATTATCATATAATACTCAGCTATCTGATACCTACTGAGTTTTATTTTCCTTGCAGCAAAATATGCCTCACATTCCAGCAGAGTAAAAGGCTGAACCAGAATTCTATTAGTTAGCCTATTATGAAGTCCACCCTTATTATTAATGAGTTTATCCATCATCCAAGATGTAGCAGAGCCACATACCACCAACACGACATCCCTTCTTCCGCTTGCCCAATCATTCCAAAAATGCTCAAGAGCCGGAATAAAGTTTGAACGAGGAGTATCCATCCATGGCAGCTCATCCAAGAATACAATCTTACGCTTATCAGATGATGTCTCAAGAATATCTATTAACCGATCAAATGCCTCTAGCCAATTACGTGACTTTTTGACAGGAGTAGAAGAATATCGTTGTAACGTTGCATTGAAGTTCTGCAACTGGGCTTTAGTATTACACTTCGACAGACCTGAGCAGTGAAACGCAAACTTATTTTCATAATATTCACGAACCAGATATGTCTTTCCGACACGTCTTCTTCCGTAGATTGCCACAAACTCTGATTTCGAGGATTCAGTGACCTTATCGAGTACTGATATTTCATCTTTTCTACCAACAATACGCTGCTTCATAGCTTCTATAATTTGCCACAAATATATAAAATTTACAACTTATGGCAAATTATAGGGTATTATTTTACGTCGTTACCTCAAGATACAGAACTTATGGATTCAGCAACTTTCCCAGCAGGCTGACAAACTGCATCACTGATTCCTTATCCTTTACAGGAATGTTAAGCGACGCCTTACCAGTTTCCTTATCCTCCGTTACTATAGCATCCACCATTCTCAAAAAGGGTCGGCCTCTTCATAACCTTATTATTGTTTATTTGGGTTTCGCATGGAGCGAAACTGGCAAATATTCAGACTTTTAAATTGACATTTCTGTTTCTTGCCGTTTGGATAAGAATCATTTGTCGCTGTCAATGATAGTATTATCACCTATTGCCCAGTCAGTAAGCTCAACACCGACCACAACCGGCTCCAGACCGTAAGTGATGACAGTGACCTCATATTTATTTCCAGCTTTGAAAGAACCGGAAGTCAACGCTATAGGGAAAGTGCGGGTCTCGACAGAACCTGGAGTCCAGTCTGCCCCAATTTTCTTCGACTGACGAACCTTGACAGTCAGTTCATAACTTCCAGCCTTTGGATAAACCATGATGCTGTTGCTATTTGTTCCAAAAATAGCAACGCCATCCTTTGTATTAGGCATTTCAAGAAAATTCGTTTCTGTCGGATATCTAAGATTGAGAGCCGTCTCAGCTTCAGTCGCAGGGACAAGATCCTGGTCTCCTGCAACAATCAGCGTTCCATTAATAACCGATTTGACGGCAATTCCGACTATTTCAACCCTTGTATTTGAATTCACATCCTCTCCGGTTTTGAACACAAAGTCAAGACGTGTAAGCATATGTTTGAACACCAGATTCGGGACAACATCCCTGCGGGCAGAATATGCGCTGTAAACTCTGTTTTCATTGAATGTCTTGCCTTCGTCCTGAGCTTTATTCTTCGCAGCCTGAGAATCTTTTCCCTTATCAGTTGTTGCAAGAAGGATGTCTTCATAACCGGTAATTGTAACAGGAAGGGTCACAGCTTGTGCGTCAATCTTCAAATTCGTTTCCTGATGATCAATATTATCCACGTAATAACCGTAGAAGTCGTAATTTACATTGTCCTTATAATACTTATCAGTTTCGAAATAATACTTATCAGTTTCGAATGACGAAGCACTTGAACCCCCAGTAGCAGTCACGCTATAGTTTTTAAGGAGGAACGGATCTCCACTGGTCCAATTCGTTGAAGCATGGTCGATGGCGAATACGCTAAGAACTGTATTATCAAATTGCTCGAGAGGACCAGAGCCCTTGGCAGTCGCATTGAGAACATTTGTTCCGAGCATGACCTTGACCGGGGTTCCGTCATCCAGCGGGTCCGGTTCAAAAAGATCGTTCTGCGGCTTTTGGCAGGATGCTGCAAAAGCAAGGACAGCAAGAGAGAATAACAGGATCTTCTTCACGATTTATGTTTTTGATTTATTATCATATTTGTCAAACTGCGAAAGTAGTAATTTTGATTATTCCTTACAAATTATTTTGATATAGTATCCCTTGGCTCCTTTCATGGATAGTGAAAATAATCCGGAAATAGGAAGAATTTGAATTATTTTGAGTATCTTTGTAGGTTCCATGCGGGAATAGCCCATAGAATAAAAACAAACACTCAATAAACAAAAGATGAAAAGATTTTTTATGTTCATTGCTGCGGCACTCATAGCTCTGACAGCTGCAGCGCAGGGGGTAATGCAACTTCCAAACGATGAATCAATCGTAACTGGACAGCTTCCCAACGGATTGAGATATTACCTCCTCCACAACGACAAACCAGCTCAGAGGGCCGAGTTCTACCTCGCTACTGATGCCGGTGCATTCCAGGAAACAGACGACCAGGACGGTCTTGCACACTTCCTTGAGCATATGTGTTTCAATGGAACCAAGAATTTCCCGGGCAAGGCCCTGCTCAACTACCTTCAGAGCATCGGAGCCGAATTCGGCCGCAATATCAATGCATCAACCGGATTCGAAGAGACTAAGTATATGCTCAACAACATTCCGATTGTGCGCGAAAGCATAATCGACTCATGCCTTCTCATCATGCACGACTACTCTCACTTCGTGACCTGCGACCCTGCAGAAATCGATGCGGAAAGAGGCGTCATCCTTGAGGAAAGAAGAACAAGGAGGAATGCATCCTGGAGGTCATTCGAGAAAAGTCTCCCTTACTACTTTGCGGGAACGCCTTATGAAAAGAGGACTCTCATCGGTAGTGAAGAACAGCTCAAGACCTTCAAGCCTGAGAGCCTCGTAAATTTCTACAAAGCATGGTATCAGCCGGACAATCAGGCACTTGTAGTCGTCGGAGATATCGATGTAAAGGCTGTTGAGGAGAAAATCAAAACAATTTTCAGCGACATCCCTGCACCTGAAACTCCGACAGTGAAACCGGTCCACAAACCTCTGCTCAACGAGGAACCTGCAGTTGCAATCATCACTGACGCAGAAGCACAGTCTTCAAGCATTGAAATCCTCTGGAAGACCGAAGCCTTCCCTAAGGAGATGAAAAACACCAATATCGGTTATACCATAAGCCTTATTCAGGACATCGTCAGCGAAGTGATGAGCGAAAGGTTCAATGACATCACGGCTGACCCGGCTTCGCCTTTCCTTAGCGCAAGTTTCGGTTTTGGTGGGCTTTGCAACGAATGTGATGTTGCCATGGGCAATCTTTCCTTCAAGGACGGAGAAGCAGTTCCGGCATTCGCGGCCTTCATGACGGAAGTCGAAAAGATGAGAAGGTTCGGTTTCACCGAGGCTGAGGTAAAACGCGCAGTTGAAAACATTACCAGTTTCTACGAGAAACAGGTAGAAGGAGCTTCAAGCCGCAAGAATGCCGAGTTCATCAACCCTATTCTTAGCAACTTCTACGACAATATTCCGGTTCTCAACCCGGAAATGGAACTCCAGCTTGTAAAGGCAATCAGTTCGCAGATAAGCCCAGAAGTCATCCAACAGATGATTGGAGAGCTTGCCAAGGATTTCATGGCTGACAAATACATCACAATCATTTACGACGGACCAGAGAAGGAAGGCCTTGTAAATCCAGATCCTGAAGCTCTGAAGGCAATTGTCAAGGCTGTGAAAGATCTTGAGATTCAGGCAAATGCAGAGGAAACTACAAACGAGCCTCTTGTTGATGTCAAGAAACTCAAAGGCAGCAAGGTTACAAAAGAGACAGAAGGAATCTATGGTTCGACAGTATGGATGCTTAAGAATGGTCTCAAGGTTGTCGTGAAGCCTACAGATTTCAAGAAGGACCAGGTAATCCTCAACCTTTATAAAGACGGAGGTCGCGCCCTGCTTACCGAAGAGGAACTCTACTCTTATGAAGACAATGTATGGCAGGTATTTACAGCCTTGGCTGGTGTGAGCAAGTTCCCTCAACAGGTCCTGAGCAAGATGCTTGCAGGAAAATATGCTTCGGCTTATCCTGTTGTCGGCGACATCGGCAATGGCATAGCAGGCAACTGCCAGCCAAAGGACCTCGAGACTGCACTTCAGCTTATGTATCTGACATTCACTGACATGAGGTTTGACGAGCAGGAGTATGCAAATGCCATCGGACAGATTGAGGCCGTGCTTCCTAACATCATGAACAATCCTCAGTTTGCCCTTCAGGTCGAGTTGCAGAAGACGCTCTATGGCAATAATCCGAGGATAGTGCCTCTGAGTGAGGAAAGCCTTGCAAAAGTCAATCTCAAGACTATGGAGGCTGCATACAAGAAGATGTTCAACAATGTAGCTGGCGCTACTCTCGTAATCGTAGGTAATGTGGATTTGAACACCCTTAAACCTCTGGTTGAGAAGTACATGGGTTCTCTGCCTAAGGGTAAGGCCACTCCGGTTGACAAGAGTGTAAATCCTGAGATTGTGAAAGGTGAGGTAGTAAACCACTTTGCAACTCCTATGCAGACTCCGAAGGTATCAGTTCTTCAGATTTATACTGCACAGATTGAGGAGTCAACTGCAAAGATGGCTTCTCTTGAGGCTGCCAAGTTCATTCTTGACATGATTTATACTGAGACTCTTCGTGAGGATGAGGGTGGTACCTATGGTGCCGGTACCTACATGAGTTTCGAGAGGGATATGAACAGGGCTGTGATTCAGGTTCAGTTCGATACCAATGTCGAGTCTGCCGACAAGCTCAATGAACTGGCCAAGAAGGGCTTGAGGAAGCTTGTTGACGAGGGTGCTACCCAGGCTCAGGTTGATATGGCTAAGGAGAACATGAAGAAGAACATTCCTGAGAACCGTATCAACAATAACTACTGGCTCGGCCAGATTAAGAATCATGAGAGGTTCGGTACTGATTATGATGCTGAGATTGAGGCGGCTATCGAGGCTGTGTCTGTCGAGAGTATCAAGGCTGTAGTTGGTGAGATTCTTGCTCAGAACAACTACATCGAGGTTATCATGCATCCGTAATTGTCGTTACATATTTTTTGAGAGGATGGCCGTTGCCATCCTCTTTTTGTATCGTTGTCAGGAGGACAGGATGGCTACATCAGGAAAACCATGGCCGCCCGTGGCCATGTGAACGGTGAGGGGCCCACGAAGTGGGAGGGATTTAGTTTTCCTGATGTAACCATCCTGCCTTTCAACGGCAATGACAAGAGGAGGGCACTCCGCCATGGACACGGGCAGGGCAATTAAAGATTGAAAAGCGGAGAGGGTGTCTGGCGGGGAAGGCAGCGCAGGGCTATGGTGCCGGGGGCGACGCCATGCGAGAGGAGGGCCTGATTGGTGCAGGTATAGGCCAGATCGCGGGTATTGTTGTTTTCAGAAAGATGACAGAGGAAAATGTTCTTCAGCCCCGGATGGAGGAAACGGCAGACGGCTGATGCACATTCATCGTTGCTCAGATGACCGCAGCCCTGTACAATCCTCATTTTCAGTTCATAGGTATATGGACCGCCCATAAGCATGTCCATGTCATAATTCGACTCAAGCACGACGGTCCGGGCACCGGAAGCGATTTCGACCGCCTCGTCGGTCATCCTCCCGACATCGGTCATGATTACGAAAGGATGGTTACCCACCAGGATGGAATAGCCCACGGTCTGAGTCGCATCATGAGGCACCACAAAAGGCCTGACACTCATCCCGGCGATATCCAGAACCTGTCCCTCACATATATCCCTGCGGCATGAGGAAATCCAGTCAGCCGTGAAGCTATGGCGAGCCAAGGCATTATGAATCAGCGGAGTAGTATAGACAGGAAGACTAAGCTTCTTGCAGAAGGAACCCAGATGCCTGATGTGGTCCAGATGGTCATGAGTGACAAGAACAGCTTTCACGCAGGAAAGGTCGAGCTGATTCTCAGACATGATTTTCTTAAGCCTCCTCAGGCTCACACCCGCATCTATGAGCAATGCACCTTCCTCATTTCCAAGGAAATAGCAATTGCCGCAACTCCCGCTCGAGAAACTCATGAACCTAAGCTGACTACTTTTCATCCTCACAATATTTTTTGATAACACCATAGGCATCCCCCACTCCGAGCTCACCGGCACGCGAGAGATCGATACAGCCTTTCTCCTTGTCTTTCAAATAGATAAGAACAAGCCCACGATTGAAATAAGCATCTCCCATATAAGGATATAGCTCGATTGCCCGGCTGTAATTTTCAATGGAAGCGATGTGCTCCGAAGACAGACAATACAGGTTGCCGAGATTGAAATATATATAAGGCAGGTCAGGAACCAGAGCCTCCGCCTGCTTCATATCATCAATGGCCTCAGAATAGTCCCACTGACGGGTAACCTGGTCACGTACCCTCGCGCGGGTTGCACCGCTGTCATCCATCGAAAGCGTCTGGACATTATTTTCAATCGAACTGATGAAATCAATCATCTCAGCACGGAGAGCCCCGCGGTTCATCCGGTAGAATGCCTGATACAGTTTCCCCACTCCGCTCTCCCCTTCCGAAGCATCGATTGCACCGGAGTAGTAATTCAAGGCTGAATTATACTGTTTCAGGGAGTAATCATGCAAGGCCCTCAGATTCAGGTCGCCGGCGGTACTTCCCTCCCATGCCTGCTTTTCTGCGATTCCGAGCACCTTGGCATCCTCGCTGGATGGAGAGTTGCTGACAGAGACCTCAACAGGATAGCCACCTGCAAACCTCTCTATCAGAGGGTTTTCGTAGCCGCGGCTGAGGGCGTAGTTCGTGCCGTCCTTGAGTCCGCTGATTACAAAGCGGTACATCGGCCTGAGCTTTATGTCTATGTCACGATGCTGAAGCAGTTCGTCATTGAAGTCCTTCTTTGCAAAATCGGCATCGAGTGCAATCAGAGAGCTGTATTTCCTTGTAGTATCCGCAAATGAGGCCTCGTCGGAGGAATTCTTCGCCCTGTACTCCTCGACCTTTTTCCTTGCAATGTTGTAGTCGGCCTTCGAGGATTTGTAGTCTCCGAGAAGATTCTTCACATAGGAACGGTTCATGTAGGCCTTTGCAAAGTCGGGATACAGCTCGATTGCCTTGTCGTAGTCCTCGAGAGCGTTGTGGTACTGCCCCATTTCGATGAAGATCGACGCCCTGTTGAAATATGCAAGTACATTGTTCGGATTGATGTCGAGGACCCTGTCCATGTCTGCAAGCGCATCATCGTAAGCCCCGAGCTGGGCGCTGATAAGTCCCCTGTTGTAGAGGGTCAGCGCATTGCCGGGTTCATCCTTGAGCACCCTGTTCAGATCGGCCATAGCATCGACGTATCTTTCTGTTTCATAGAGCATTATGGCCCTGTTGAAATATGCGAAAGTGCTCGTGGAATCAAGGCTTATCGCCTTGTCCATATCGGAAATTGCCTCGTCATATTTCTTCTGTGAGGCATAGAGCCTTCCCCTTCGGACATAGCCCTCGGGGTCGAATCTGTCTAGTTTGATTGCCTTGTTATAGTCGCCAACGGCCTTGAGAGTGTCGCCGAGAAAGAGCCATGAAGCTCCGCGGTTGAGGTAGGCCGAAGGGTCCTTCGGCTCCTTCCTTATATATTTGTCGAAATCCATGACAGCCTTGTCGAACTGTCCTGAGAGGAAATAGGTCACACCCCTGCTGAAATAGAGGCCAATCTCGCCAGGTCTGAGGTCAATTGCATGCTGGATGTCCCTGATGGCAGCATCATAGTTCCCGAAACGGCTCTCTGTAATTCCGCGGTAGTGGTACCCTGAAGTGAAGACCGGATTAATCCTGACGGAACGGTTAAAATCATTCTTTGCCCCTCGGATGTCGCCGAGATTGTATTTGGCAATGCCCCTGAAAAAGAATGTCCAGTGGTCTGCCGTATCGAGCTGGGAAAGGATGTTGAAATTTTCTATGGCACTGGCATATTTCCCTTCGGAAAGGGCAATCCTTCCCCTCATATAGAACACATCCTTGTCATATTGTGCAGAAAGTTCCGAAACGCCCGCCAGCAGAAGCAGACAGACAGAAAATACGGATTTCAGAACTTTATGCATTACTATTTTTTCTCCTTTGATATGTTTTTCCTAAATTTGGCGCCCGAAACAGGCAGAGGCCTGTAAATCACCCGGACAAACTACAAAGATACTAATTAATACCGCTCGAATGGCAAAAAAAATCAAAAAATACCTATGCAGCTTGTGTTTTGCGATGGCGTGCCTATGCATAAACCTTGCCGCAAATGCCCAGAGCGGGCTGATAAAAGAGCACGAACCTGCAAGAAATACCGTCTGGGAAGGCAAGATAGACAGGAATATCAGATTTCTTGCCGACTCCATCTGTCAGGGTCGTGCAACCGGAACAAGAGGCAATGCCGAAGCTGCATTCCGTATCATACGCCAGTTCGGAAAGGCGGGGCTTCTCGCCTTCGACAGTACCTATGTGAAACATTTCTATGCAGGGAAGGGATTAGTCGGGCACAACATCGTCGGGATGATACCGGGGTCGGTAAAATATCCTAACAGCAGGTATGTAATTGTCGGAGCCCATTACGACCAT
>CALZOR010000060.1 GCA_945827785.1 uncultured Bacteroidales bacterium
GGATAGGATGTTTGTTGTATTTGCAAAAACAACTGTCAGATTTTTCTGTTTTAATCAGTTTTTTCTGTTTTAATCGAAAGCGTCCGGCCAGACATCTCGAGCACCTTCTCTTTTGATACTTTCTATACGCCTTTGCGGTTGGTGTTGCAAGGGGAGCCACTGCTATGCTTCAGGGCTGGGCGGCATTAATGGTAAACGTCTCCGCGTCGTCCCTCTTGTGTCTTCATCCTCGTCATCCCTCGTGAAATTCATCGAGCAGGGCAAGTGGCGTTCCAGGGGGCTGTGTGGCCGAAGTGCCTGCTCGATGCCGCCCTTTTGACCTCATCGAGCAAGCGAAATGCCATTCTACGCCACTGTAGGGCCGATAAGCCTGCTCGATGTTTTGCATGAGGGATCCTAGGCGGCAGAATGGCAACTCGTTGGTCAGTCTCTTTTCTATATATATGGTTACACCGGGAGGATGATAGGGATTGCGGAGGACTCCGTTCGCTTCGCTCACTCCGGCCCCTTCCACCGTTTCCTGCGTCCCGCTGACGCGGAACTTGTCTCCGGCGGACCCTTCCCCCTGCCCGTGTCCGTGGGTGGACACGCCTCCGCAATCCCTACCATCCTCCCTTCTGAAAATAAATAATGCAAATATAGCTATTCATTTGATAATCAAAGGAATAGCTATATTTAGTGTCAGGAAGCTTTGTTACAATCTGTTCCTATTTTACTTACAACAAAACGTTAATTCGGTGACTCTTACGTAGTTTTGCAAGTGATAACTTATTATGGTCCAGAAGGTTGTGCCGCTTGCAAAACGTTAAATATTCAGCCGATTGATATCAGCAGACTCCGTCAATAGCGACGGGAGTCGTTGCAATTTTCGCTACAAGGCCCTGGAGAACTTTTCCGGGGCCTACTTCTGTGAATGAGTCGGCACCGTCAGCAATCATGTTCTCAACGCTCTGAGTCCAGCGGACAGGCGAGGTCAGTTGGGCAAGGAGGTTTGCCTTAATCTCGGCAGGGTCAGTTGACGGACGGGCTGTAACATTCTGGTACACAGGACAAACTGGAACAGAGAAAACAGCTTTCTCGATACCCTCGGCAAGCTCTGCACGTGCAGGCTCCATGAGAGGGGAGTGGAATGCACCGCCTACAGGAAGCACAAGGGCACGCTTTGCACCGGCAGCCTTCAGCTTCTCGCATGCAGCCTCGACAGCCGCCTTCTCTCCTGAAATCACAATCTGCCCGTTGCAGTTGTAATTCGCTGCAACCACAACTCCCTCACACTCAGCACACACCTCTTCCACCGTGGCCGCAGGAAGCGCGATGATTGCCGCCATGCTCCCCGGCTGCATCTCGCAGGCCTTCTGCATTGCCTTTGCACGGATTGAAACGAGTTTCAGACCCTCTTCAAAATCCATCGCTCCGGCAGCAACCAGTGCTGAAAATTCTCCAAGTGAATGACCTGCAACCATATCCGGATGGAAATCATCGAGGCATTTTGCCAGTACAACCGAATGGAGGAAAATCGCCGGCTGGGTAACCTTTGTCTGCTTGAGGTCGTCAGCCGTGCCTTCGAACATTATGTCTGTTATTCTGAATCCGAGAATTTCATTCGCCCTTTCGAGCATCTGGTGTGCTACAGGATTGTTGTCATAAAGATCCTTTGCCATTCCGGGAAATTGTGATCCCTGACCGGGAAATACATACGCCTTCATATCTCGTCTTTTTTTTAATTTGTAAATACCTTTATATATCATTGTCAATCTGACTGATGACCCTGTCATGCGTCCGACTGCCCAGCTGTCATCTAATGCGAAGCGCTGTCCGGCTGCAGCCTGCCGCTCGCTGTAAAGCCATGTGTCAGATTTCATATCCGGGCGGCAAAAATACGCAATCCCGGTACAATTCCCAAACGTGGGGAGGCGGCAAGGCAGGTATTTCGCCACAAATGCGAAGAAAAGAGGATAAATGACGCATTTTGTGGTGGAATTCCCGGAATTTTATTAATTTTGCACCCTTGTCGGCCCTATAGTTTAATGGATAGAATTTCAGATTCCGGTTCTGACGGTTGCGGTTCGATTCCGCATGGGGTCACAATTTCTCTTCCCTTTCGCAAGTTTATTATGAAACCGAATGTTTCGCCGCTTGCGAAACTTTTTCCGATTTTTATGATGATTTGCCGAAAAAAATCTGTAAATTTGCGCGGCAAATGTTTTTGCCGTGTACGGTAACGGAATAAATATTTAACACATAAACCACTTTTATTATGGCAAATGAAAAGAAATTCGTCACTTGTGACGGTAACTGGGCAGCGGCGCACATCGCATACCTATTCAGCGAGCATGCAGCCATCTACCCTATCACCCCTTCATCGACAATGGCAGAGTATGTTGATGAGTGGGCTGCTCAAGGCAAAAAGAACCTCTTCGGAGAGGTTGTCAAAGTAACCGAGATGCAGAGTGAGGGTGGTGCTGCAGGTGCAGTCCATGGCTCACTCCAGGCAGGTGCTCTTACCACTACATTCACAGCATCACAGGGACTTCTCCTTATGATTCCTAACATGTATAAGATTGCAGGTGAGCTCCTTCCTACAGTTTTCCATGTTTCAGCACGTGCTCTCGCATCGCACGCCCTTTCAATCTTCGGTGATCACCAGGATGTCATGGCATGCCGCCAGACAGGTTTTGCAATGCTTGCATCAGCTTCAGTTCAGGAAGCTCTCGACATGGCAGCAGTTGCACACCTGTCAGCTATCAAATCAAGTGTACCATTCCTCCATTTCTTTGACGGATTCCGTACTTCTCATGAGATTCAGAAAATAGAGCTCATCGACGAGGAGGCTCTCAAGGGAATGATCAGCACAAAATCCCTTGCAAAATTCAGAGCCAAAGCACTTTCACCAGACGCTCCTGTAACCCGCGGTACCGCTCAGAACAGTGACGTTTACTTCCAGGCACGCGAGGCTTGCAACCAGTACTACGATGCAGTTCCTGATGTAGTTGCAAGATACATGGGTGAAATCAGCGAGCTCACAGGCCGCGAGTATCGTCCATTCGACTACTACGGAGACCCTGAGGCTGAGAACATCATCATCGCAATGGGCTCTGTCACAGAGACAATCAAGGAAACTATCGACTACCTCCAGGCACAGGGCAAGAAGGTCGGCCTCCTCATCGTCCGTCTCTACAGACCTTTCTCAGCTAAATATTTCCTCAAAGCCCTTCCGAAGAGCGTCAAGAGAATCGCTGTCATCGACAGGACAAAAGAGCCGGGTGCTCTCGGAGAGCCTCTCTTCCTCGACATCAAGGCAATCTTCCAGGGAATGGAGAACGCACCTCTCGTAATCGGCGGCCGCTATGGTCTTTCTTCAAAGGACACAACTCCTGCACAGATCGTGTCAATCTACGAGAACCTCGAGCTTTCAGAGCCTAAGGATGGATTCACCGTCGGAATCGTGGATGACCTCACATTCAAGTCACTCCCTGCAAAAGAGGAAATTTCAATCGTTAAACCTGGTACAACAGAGTGCAAGTTCTACGGACTCGGTTCAGACGGTACTGTCGGAGCTAACAAGAACACCATCAAGATTATCGGTGACCACACTCCTAAATACTGCCAGGGCTACTTCGACTACGACTCAAAGAAATCAGGCGGATACACCTGCTCACACCTCCGTTTCGGAGATTCTCCTATCAAGGCTCCTTACCTTGTGAGCACTCCTGACTTTGTTGCATGCCACGTTCCGTCATACCTTACTAAATATGACGTTCTCAAGGGCATCAAGGAGAACGGTACCCTCCTTCTGAACAGCCTCTGGGATGAGGAAGAGACTCTCAAGAGAATTCCTGACCATGTAAAGGCCATCATCGGAAAGAAGAACATCACCCTCTACATCATCAACGCAACCAAGATTGCTGCTGAAATCGGACTCGGCGGAAGGACCAACACCATCCTCCAGAGCGCATTCTTCAAGATTACAGGCATCATCCCTTACGAGGAGGCTGTTTCATACATGAAGAAAGCTATCGTCAAGTCTTACGGCAAGAAGGGTGAGAACGTAGTCAACATGAACTACGCTGCAGTTGACAGAGGTGGCGAGTACACCAAAGTCGAGATTCCTGCAGACTGGAAAGATATTACAGCTAAATTCGAGAACCCTAACAAGGACCGTCTCGCTCCTGCATTCGTCAAGGAAATCGCTGACGTTGTGAACGCACAGTGCGGCGACACCCTTCCTGTAAGCGCATTCAAGGATCAGGCTGACGGTACAATTCCTGCCGGAACGACTGCTTACGAGAAACGTGGTGTTGCAGTGAAAGTTCCTGAGTGGCAGGCTGACAACTGTATCCAGTGTAACAACTGTGCATTTGTCTGCCCTCACGCAGCAATCCGTCCGTTCCTTCTTACCGACGAAGAGGCAGCTGCAGCTCCTGCAGGCATCAAGACTCAGCAGGGCAAGGCTGTATTCAAAGAGTACAAGTTCGCTCTCTCAGTTTCAGTTATGGACTGTACAGGTTGCGGCAACTGTGCCGACGTCTGCCCTGCAAAGGAGAAGGCTCTCGTAATGAAGCCGCTTGATTCTCAGGCTGCTAAACAGGCTGAATTCGACTATCTCCACGCACATGTAGGTTATAAGGACGGCGTTCAGAACAAGGCTGCAAATGTTAAGAACGCTCAGTTTGCTCAGCCTCTGTTCGAGTTCTCAGGTGCCTGCGCAGGTTGCGGTGAGACTCCGTACATCAAGACCATCACCCAGCTCTTCGGTGACCACATGATGATTGCAAATGCTACCGGATGTTCTTCAATCTACGGTGCATCATTCCCTGCAGCTCCTTATTGCAAGGATGCAAACGGACACGGTCCGGCTTGGGCAAACTCACTCTTCGAGGACTTCTGCGAGTTCGGTCTCGGCATGAAGCTCGGTTCTGACAGGGCACGCTCAACCGTTGCACGCCTTATGGAAGAAGGACTTGCATGCTCATGCTGCTCTAACGAAATGAAGGATCTCTTCACCAAGTGGCTTGAGAACAGGAACGATGCAAAGGTTACCCGCGAGGTTGCTGACGCGCTCATTCCGCTTTGCGAGGCTTGCGGCTGCGACATCTGCAAACAGCTCGTTGAGTACAAGACATTCATCCCTGCACGCAGCCAGTGGATTATCGGTGGTGACGGTGCATCTTACGATATCGGATACGGCGGACTTGACCACGTACTCGCTTCAGGTGAGAATGTGAACATCCTCGTTCTTGATACTGAGGTTTACTCAAATACCGGCGGACAGTCATCAAAGGCTACTCCTGCAGGAGCTATTGCCAAGTTTGCTGCTTCAGGTAAGAGAGTACGCAAGAAAGACCTTGGTATGATGGCTATGAGCTACGGTTATGTATATGTTGCACAGGTTGCAATGGGTGCATCTCCAGCTCAGTACTTCAATGCTATCAAAGAGGCAGAGGCTTACGATGGTCCATCACTCGTGATTGCTTACGCTCCATGTATCAACCATGGTCTGAAGGCTGGTATGGGTCTTAGCCAGAAAGAGGAGAAACTCGCTGTAGAGTGTGGTTACTGGCACCTTTACAGGTTCAACCCTGCTCTTGAGGGAACAGACAAGAATCCGTTCACTCTCGACAGCAAGGAGCCTGACTGGAGCAAGTTCCAGGACTTCCTCAAGGGTGAGGTTCGTTTCGCTTCTCTCTACAAGATGTTCCCAGACAGAGCTGGTGAGCTTCTCCAGAAGACTGAAGAGTTCGCTAAGATTCGTCTCGAAACCTACAAGAAACTTGCAGGCAAATAATTTTTGCTGACATAACTTTTCATGGAGAGGGTGACTGTTTGATCATCCTCTCCTTATTTATATGGATATGACGACAGTGGCGGTAGGGTAAGTTTGGCTTGGTTCCGTCGGAACGAGTTCCGACTTCATCCCCCCACGACTGCGTCGCGGGACCCCCCGTTCACGAGGCGAGGGCACGGGCGGCCACGCCATCCAAACTTACCCTACCGCCACCTGGATGTTGCAAATAACACCGCCACTTCAGAGCAGGGGAACCTCTCGTGCAAAGCATCGAGCAGGCTTATCGGCCCCACAGTGTCGTAGAATGGCATTTCGCCTGCTCGATGAGGGCAAAAGGGCGGCATCGAGCAGGCACTACGGCCACACAGCCCCCTGGAACGCCACTTGCCCTGCTCGATGAATTGCACGAAGAAAGTTCACATAGATTTCTCCACGCGCTTCGCTTGGTCGAAATGACAAGAGGGCGACCTTTTATTCAGCTTATTATTCTCCCGGTCAGACGTGACGGTGTGGCAGAAAATTTTGCAAATGGCCGTGCTACTTATTATATTTGCGCGGTTGTGCCGGATTGTATTTGCCCCCTTGCCTCGGGGCGGGACTGACTGAACTCAGGTCGTCACCCCTGGGGGTTGGCACGGAGGATAAAATTTAATATATACCAGTTATGGCAAGAAAATTAGTTGTAGGAATCACACAGGGAGATGGGAACGGCATTGGATACGAGGTCATCATCAAAGCCCTCGCAGATGAGAGAATGCTCGATATCTGCACTCCCGTCATATATGGATCATCGAAAATATTCGGATTTTATAAAAAACAGATCCACAATATAGACCAGATCAATACCAATGTCATCTCGTCGGCAAAGGATGTGCATCCGAAGAGGGTGAACATCGTCAACTGCCTGCCTGAGAACGTGTTTGTCGAGCCTGGACAGCCAACTCCGGAGTCTGCAAAATCAGCGATGACTTCGCTCAAGACTGCTGTCGAAGACATCAGGAAAGGCTATATCGACGTGCTTGTGACGGCACCGATCAACAAGCGTGCAATGGTAAACGAGGGTTTCGGCTACACCGGGCACACCGAGTACCTTGAGCAGGAATTCGGCGTTGAGGAAGTTGCAATGATTATGGTTTGCGACAGGCTGAAAGTCGGCGTCGTGACCGGACATGTGTCGCTCAAGGATGTACCTTCGCTTATTACCAAAGAAAAGATAATCAAGAAGTTGCGTCTGATGAAGGCCTCACTCCAGAGAGACTTTGGCATTGATGCTCCGAAAATTGCCGTCCTCGGCCTGAACCCTCATTGCGGTGATGGAGGCCTGCTCGGCGACGAGGAAAGCCAGATCATCCTTCCGGCTGTGCAGCAAGCTTGTGCTGAGGGCATTATGGCATTCGGACCATATTCTCCGGACGGATTTTTCGGCCTTGGCAATTACTCGAAATACGATGCAGTCCTCGCTATGTACCACGACCAGGGCCTTACTCCGTTCAAAGCCCTTGCGTTCGAGGAAGGAGTGAACTACACGGCAGGTCTTCCTATTGTCAGAACATCCCCTGACCATGGTACCGCTTATGAAATGGCCGGTCGTGACCTTGCAGATCCCCGTTCCATGATGGCTTCAATCTATGCTGCCATAGACATCTTCAACAACCGCGAGAACTATGATGAATTGCAGCGCAACAAGATGAACATCAAGCTCCCTGACACGGAAATCAAACCTCGTGGCGGCAGAATTATCGAGTAGGATGGCTCAGGTTCAGAATCAGAGGCCTCCGATTGAGCTCTATACCGACGGGGCATCGAGCGGAAACCCCGGCCCGGGGGGCTACGGCATTGTGCTCAAATGTATGGGTAAGAGGCTGGAACTCTCTGGAGGATACTCACTTACAACAAATAACAGGATGGAGCTCCTTGCAGTAATCCGTGGACTTGAAGCCATAAAGTGGCAGAATGCCGAGGTGCATGTATGGAGCGACTCTTCCTATGTCGTCAATGCCATCAACAAGGGATGGCTTGAGGGCTGGAAGGCCAAAGGCTTTTCCAAGGTAAAGAATCCGGACCTATGGATGAGGCTTGTTCCTCTTCTCGGGGCTCATCGCGTTGCATTCCACTGGATACGGGGCCATGCCGGCCATCCAGAAAATGAGAGGTGCGATGCATTGGCGGTTGCCGCCGGTGCCGGTGCCGTAGCTGCCGGGAAAATGCTTCCGCCCGATCCCGGTTATAATTCGGCTGACTGAATTGTACCCTTCCTTCTTTCGGGCGTGCTCTGTGGCCATGAGGCGTTCTGCCCTTGTGTTCCACTGACGGCATAAGTACAGGCTAAAGGAGGGAGAATTTCAATTTTGCCATTTCACATTTTTTCACTATTTTTGCAAGTTGTGTGTATTGTTCAATATACGCAACCGTTTTTCTTGTGCAGGGCGGTCTCAAAACTGCTCCACGAAGAATAAATAATGGAAAATAAAACAATATAAATATGTCATTTACAGACGTTTTCAAAAAAATATTCGGTACAAAAGCCGACCGTGACATGAAGCAGCTGAAGCCTATGCTTGACAAGGTTCTCGCTGCATATAGTCAGATTGACAAACTTTCAGACGACGAACTCCGCGCAAAATGTGACAGCCTCAAGGCAGTGGTCAGGGAACGCATTGCTCAGGACGAAGCCAGAATTGCAGAAATCAAGGCAGAACTTGAGACCGACATTCCTCTCGACAGAAAGGAGACGCTTGCAACCGAGTCTGACAAACTTGTCAAAAAAGTTGACGAAATCATAGAAAAAGTCCTTGAGGAGATTCTTCCGGAGGCTTTTGCAATCATGAAATCCACCGCTCGCCGTTTCAAGGAGAATCAGGTGATAAAGGTACGCGCGACAGACTTCGACCGCGCCCTCAGTACAACCAAGGATTTTGTCTCGATTGACGGAGACTATGCCCTCTGGCAGAATCACTGGATGGCCGGAGGCAATGAAATCACATGGGACATGGTTCATTATGATGTCCAGCTCATCGGCGGTATCGTCCTCCACCAGGGCAAGATTGCCGAGATGGCTACCGGAGAGGGAAAAACCCTCGTCGCAACCCTTCCTGTTTTCCTTAATGCATTGGCTGGTAAGGGAGTACATGTGGTCACTGTCAATGACTACCTCTCCAAACGTGACTCCGAATGGATGGGACCTCTTTATATGTTCCATGGGCTTTCAGTGGATTGTATCGACAAGCACGAACCGAACAGCGACGCCCGCAGGAAGGCTTATGCCTGCGACATCACCTTCGGTACGAACAACGAATTCGGTTTCGATTACCTCCGCGACAACATGGCGGTGTCAATGGGGGACCTCGTTCAGCGCAAGCACCATTTTGCCATTGTCGATGAGGTCGATTCAGTGCTCATCGATGACGCACGAACCCCTCTGATTATCTCAGGTCCGGTCCCAAGGGGCGACGACCAGCAGTTCAATGAATTCAAACCTTATGTCGAAAGACTCTACAACAGCCAGAAACAGCTCATTACCAGCCTGTTGAATGAGGCTAAGAAGCTTATAGCCGAAGGCAATGAGAAGGACGGAGGAGTGCTTCTGTTCAGAGCATACAAAGGTTATCCAAAATACAAACCGCTCATCAAGTTCCTCAGCGAGCCGGGCATGAAGCAGTTGCTCCAGAAAGTCGAGAACTACTACATCCAGGACAACGAGAGGGAGATGCCGTTCATCACGGACGAACTCTATTTCGTCATAAATGAAAAACAGCATTCGGTCGATATGACCGACAAGGGACGCGACCTGATTACAGGCAATCTTTCCGACCCTAAATTCTTCATCCTCCCGGATGTCGGAGCCGCAATCGCCGAGGTTCAGAAGGACCTTGAGATGAGCGCGGAGGAAAAGCAGGCGAAGAAAGATGCCATCATGGCTGACTTCGCAATCAAGTCAGAGCGCGTACACACTGTGAATCAGCTCCTTAAGGCTTATACGATGTTTGACAAGGACATCGATTATGTCATTTCGGAAGACGGCAAGATCAAGATTGTCGATGAGCAGACCGGCCGTATCATGGAGGGAAGGCGCTGGAGCGACGGACTCCATCAGGCTGTCGAGGCCAAGGAAAACGTGAAGATCGAGGCTGCAACCCAGACTTTTGCGACCATCACTCTCCAGAACTATTTCCGTATGTACCACAAGCTTGCCGGTATGACCGGTACTGCAGAGACCGAGGCAGGGGAGTTCTGGGAAATCTACAAACTTGACGTGGTTGTAATCCCGACCAACAGGCCAATAGCCCGCCATGACTATAACGACCTGATATACAAGACAAAGAAGGCAAAATTCGAGGCCGTCATAAACAAAGTCGTCGAACTCACCTCGGAAGGCCGTCCGGTCCTTGTCGGTACAACCGACGTGGAGACATCCGAGCTCCTGAGCCGAATGTTGAGGATGCGCGGAATCCAGCATCAGGTCCTCAATGCCAAGCAACATGCCCGTGAGGCGGAGGTCGTTGCGCATGCAGGTCAGAAGAGTACCGTGACCATCGCCACCAACATGGCAGGTCGTGGTACCGATATCAAGCTTTCCGACGAAGTCAAGGCTGCAGGCGGTCTGGCCATTATCGGAACCGAGCGCCATGACAGCCGTCGTGTGGACCGCCAGCTCCGTGGACGTGCAGGTCGTCAGGGAGACCCGGGTTCATCCGTATTCTATGTGTCCCTTGAGGACAAGCTCATGAGGCTTTTCGGCTCTGAGAGGATTGCCGGCGTGGT
>CALZOR010000061.1 GCA_945827785.1 uncultured Bacteroidales bacterium
TTTCGGTCAAATAAGGAAAATCAGTCATAAACAGAATAATTCTATTTGCCAAGTAGGCGTGACCCTCCCTTTTTGATTATCTTTGCACCTACGATACCAGACCGTTCAGGCCTGTGTGTTATTGAGCACCATTTCTGAAAGCATGACAGAAAACATAATATTCATGGAAGCACTGGCGCATCAGATGAGAGGAGCAACAATAATGTTTTTCATCTTTCTGTGCGTTCTGACATATAAAGACCGTAAACAGAACAGGATGATGCAGGTCCTGTTCTTTACGTTCTTATGCCTTGCTGTCGGATTCCTCAAGGATTCCATTTTCCTTTCGAGGGCAATGTATGGCAATCCGTTCATTGACAATATGGTTGGCATTTTCGATGTGTCAGTGATGCTTGTAGTATGCAACTTCTTCCTCGAAGCAGTCAGACCTGAATCCACGAAAAAACCGTCAGTCTGGATATACCCGGCAGCAGAACTTCTGCTCATACCCATATATGCCATATTCAGAAACAGCGGAATCGTAACTGCTGCATACATATTAGGTTATGCGGCTGCTGTAGGGAAAGTCATATACATAATGATTTATGCAATACGCCATCGGAAATATATGCACAACCATTATTCATACAGCGACAACATAAGCTTAAGATGGGTGGTAATTTCATGTCTGATATATTTCGTGTCAGTATTCACATACGCCATGGCATTCAGCGTATCAACATGGCAGAGCGAAGTTTTGTACTGCGTGCTTACAATAACTGTATGTTCTTATATAATATATTCCGCCCTGCATCATAAGGTAATAATGACTTCCGAAGAGGAAGAAACAGAAATCGGGGAAACATTGGAAAACACCGAAGGATATTTGGAAGAAACCACCGGAGTTTCTGTCACGGAAAACATACAGAACATTACAGAGATGATAGAGCATAAACTTAAACAGTGCATGGAAACACAGAAATTGTATCTGAATCCAAAATTGTCACTGAATACCGTAGCCATGGAAATAGGCTCAAACACCAAATATGTGTCGCTGTACCTGAACCATAGTCTGGGATGCACATTCTATGACTACATCAACAAGTTCAGGGTAGAAGAATCTTGCCGTATATTGGAGAAGATGACCGACACCGGAAGGATCAACATGACCGAGGTGGCAGAAATGAGCGGATTCAACTCTGTATCCACTTTCAACAGATATTTCAGAAGCGTAATGGGCATCACCCCAAAAGAATATTACAAGAAATGCATGAATCGGAAAAGAACGGACTCGAATAACAAATAAAATACAATTTCAAAACATAATTAACAATTCTCATGAAGAACAAACTATTGATTATCGCTGCATTATTCGTTGGAATTGCAGCTTATGCACAGCCAAGAGCTGTCGGTCTCCGCATCGGAGCAGGTATCTCTGCTTCTTACCAGCACACTGTAGGAAATGACAACATGGTATCCCTCGACGTGGATTTCCCAATGTTCAATGGAGGAATTTCTGCCGCAGCCACTTACGACTGGGTATTCGGAATAAATTCCTGGAACAATAAGGGAAGTTGGAACTGGTATGCAGGAGTCGGTGCCGGAATAGGTATGTGCTGGCCTAATGTCAACAGACAGAACTATGGCAACATCACTTCAAAGGTGAGCGCAGGCTACATGAACATAGGTGTTGCCGGGCGCATCGGCGTTGAATACAATTTCTGGTTCCCTCTTCAGCTCTCTCTTGACTGGAGACCTGTAATCGGACCGGAAATCGATTGGTACAATACTGTCACCACAACAGACGGGCACACAGTAAGAGACAACAATACCGGTGTCGGTTTCTCCACAAAAGGAATCTATGCTGGAGCCATCAGCCTCGGTATAAGGTATAAATTCTGATAATTTCAGTTGTCAAACAGCATTGTAATTCTGCTGTTGACATTATTTCTCAAGTTTCGCAAGTGATAATTCATTCATAATCATGGATGATTATACAACTTGCGAAACTAATTTGATTTAAGCCCAGGCCAGTCTCAGCTGCGAGAACGGCTATTCCACGGTAGCAGATTTGCTCAAGTCATATTCGGACCTTGCATGCTTATATCGACTGCAACGGCAACGAAGAATGACAACGTTTTCAGTCATAAGAAGAATTATTTTCTCCTAGTATGGTAATTCAAATCAAGTCAGGTCGGCTTTGCAAACGAAATATTTATATTTGCAATCATGTAACTACGTTAAGAGAACAATTTTTATCAATACTTTAAATTTAAAAATAATGAAAAGACTCTTTTTGACAGCAATGGCTGTATTTGCCGTATCGGCAATGTTTGTTTCCTGCAACAAGCTGGGGCAGGGCGAGGAATCATCTGAGGATGATGGTACTAAATATGCTTTGTTCTTCAATTACGGAACGGATAGTCACGTTACCAGTGACACCCCTGTGCTTAGTGACATTCTGAACAAGGCCAAAGAACTGACAGTGGAGGCCGACATCGACCTTTATGGAGGAACCAAGAAAGAATATCCTTTCGTCCAAGAATTGAGCGCGAAGACTGAGAAGGATGCAAAGGCCGAGTATAATAAACTTGTTGAAAAGGCTAAGTCAAAAGGGGCCGAGATTATTGCTGAACTGAACAAGATGAAAGAAAAAAATGCTGCTGCAATTGCAGAATATCCGAAGGACATGCATGTAAATCTTGATTTTGGGTTTATGCTTCTCAAATACACCCCGGAGATAATAGGCGGTGAGACTGTTGTGGAAACGGACTGCGGGAAATTTGAAGTTGCAGGAAGCAAGTAGGTGGAGGAATGAGCGTATTTATTGAGCAATAAGACACTTCGGTTATGATAAGTATGTCCCCAGACCTCTTTTGCAGCGATTTGGGGACATTCTTGTTAGAATTGATACAGACTATGAAAAAGTACTTATTCTTTACGGTAGCTGCAATATTGGTTTTAGCGACCGCATGCAACAGGAACAATTTTCCTGAAGTACAGACAGAAAACCGGCCAATTGAATATGACCTTGAAGATAAGGTCAATGATTGCGTGTTCTTCGCAGGGGCTTTGCCAGACTATGTAAGCGAAGCATTTCAACTCAGATTTGAAAAAATTGCATCTAGCATTGATGAGGCTGATATCATTGTCCTGAACTCAACCAATCTGGCTGCCAACAAGGAGGCCATCAGCAAGGCTTGGGAAGAAGGCAGAATAATTGTCGAAGTCCAGCCTCAGAATGCGCTTCACTTCGAGTTCTGGGATTCAATCGGAATTCCATATTATCTCTCTCCGGACGAAAGCTCCAACGACCTGTTGTTCATAGCAATCCATGAATTCGAATGTTATCAGTTCCAGGACCCGTTCCTGATAGACGATTATTTGTCTGACTCGAACGTCACCGAAGAAGAGGCAGAAGAATCAAAGGAAGTCTCGCAAAGGGTGAATATGGATTTTGTCCCGGTAGAAATTGAGAAAGATGCTGAATATCTGAATACCAAATTGGCCTCTTTTGTGGACTGGCTGAACGAAAATCCGGCTTCTGATAACACACCGGAGACCAAGGCATCTGCCAGTTCAGATTTGTCTGACCTGATCAATGACAGCAAATTCAGCCAGATAATAACCAAAAATTTCACAATTGGAGTTGACAGTTATCCGATGTGCGAAGTTGTGTGGTCTGACCCCGACTATGTGACAAGACATTCCACCGTTGAGGTTAAAATAACCGTAACTCCCGTCTATGCATACGAACTCAACAACGCAGATGCCGGTGACTATTATTTTGTCACTACGACTATTCTGGCCCACAACGCTCCGATGTATGGTACCTATCGTGAGTGGCACGGGTTGGTGACAACATACGCCCACGCATTATTCAGCAGAAGCATAGACTGGAATACATCATTGAATGTATCGCCTGACAGGTTAAGTTTCTATCGAACTCCCCAGCCTACATCTACAGAAAGCAGTGGAAGTTACACTACAGGCTTTTCCGCCTCACTGAATATCAGCGGTCAGGGAGGAATTACCGGAGGCAAGCCGACCTTGACCGCGACTGTCGGAGGAACTTTCACATGGAGTAAAAGCGAAAGCCGGACCATCAAGGACCAAAGCGTCGAGATGGCCACATCTCCTTATGACAAGAGCGTATCATACAAGTATGTATGCAACAATTTCCTTATGGAAGATGACACACAGAAGGCAGTACCGGCCATAGCAAGAAATGACCAGAAATGTGAAGCAAGCTGGTGCTGGAAAGTGTCAGGAACCAAGGATGAAGACAAATCCGAAAGATTCGTATTGAAGTTGAGTCTTGATCCTATTTATGCATATCTGTACAGACACGCTACCTGGGGTGTCGAAGGGAATTTCGTAGAAGGAGTACACACATTGCCAGAGTCACAGCGTTCTTGCTCCTTCCCAATTCTGCCTCCTGACAGGACAAGAAACGGAATACTTGATTTCAAATGTACCAATTCACAGTATATCACCCATCTCAAAGTCTTGAATGGCAAGGGAGAAGTCGTGGCAAATTCCGGTTCTGCATACCAGAAGAATGTTGTACTGACATATGTACTGCCTGTCGGGACCTATTCCGTGGAATATGATGTCCAGGATGGTGATACTGCTGTAACCAAAGGCCACTACAAAATCAGCGATGTGGTCATAAACACGGACAAGAAGACAGAGACCAGTTCTCTTGATGGTAAAAAGATTCAGTAACAGTCTTTTACAATGAAAAAAATCCTCATTGGACTTATTCTGGCAGCCTCCACCCTATCCTGCTCTCTGGAAAGGGTGGAGAATTTGCCAGACAATGCGTCCGTATGGCTCAGCTCGGAAAAACCCCAGCTGAATCCCCAGTCCAAGACTCATTGGAACGGAGAAACTATTCTCTGGAGCGCAGGTGACAGAATATGTGTGGCTGCAAAAGGAAATGGGACCTGGCTTGATGCTTCCGGTGCATCGGTTTCATCTCCGGGTGGCAGCTTCATCCAATCGGAAACAAGCCCCACAGAAGGTGCGTCAAAAGCACGGTTTGCAGTTCCTTCCGGCTTCCTTGCCGGGAAGATGGACAAATGGCAGTTTTTCGGTATCTATCCTTCCGATTGCCTGATAGACAAACAGATGACGGATGATAAGACAATGATGGTCAGGATTCCTTCGCGGCAGATTCCTGTCAGCAGGGATGGTGTGCATTCGTTTGATTCTGCGGCTGACATACTTGTCGGAAATACTGATGAAATCACTACATTGGAAAGTGGCAACTGCTACCCTATGCTATGGCAGAGAGCAGTCGCTCATCTTGACCTTGATTTTGTCAATCTGCCAGATATATCTGAAAACGAGAAAATTATCTCAATAGTACTGACGGCGGACGAAGAAGCGGCACTCACAGGTGACTTTTTGCTTGACTATAATGCTATTCTGTCTGCAGGCGAAAAATCGGATTGTTCCAATACGGTCGTAATACTTCAGAGGGATGGAAACATAACTCTTGAATCTGACGGCTCAATCAAGAATGTATGGATATGCACCAATCCACAAACCATCAAGTCTCTGAAAGTAGAAATCAATACTGACAAAGCCACATATTCCAAATCTTGGAACGGAATCAGCCGCACATTCATTAAGAACTGCAGGAATGTGATGCAAGTGAACATGAGTGGCGCAGCAATATCGGGCACAGAAGAAAGTGATGATGGCAAATCATCGGCATTCTACCATTCTTTTGACATCAGCATAGCAGAAAAAACATTTGCGACATACAATGGGATTCAATGGAAGACTCCTTATGTGGAGTCGTCAGGAGCACTGGACCTGCATATAGAGGTTCTGCCACTGCACGTGTTCGGCAATGAGCAGGTTTCCGGAGATTATTATTCCGTCAGCGGTTATGTATTGATGCACAATGCAGAAGTATATGCTGAAAGATATATCTCCAAGGTCAATATGTATGGATGGTACATGGGTGAATATAATATCGGCTTCCAGCTTCTTGACTCAAACGGCAATGCCGTCTCGGAGGGTAGCACAGAGTTTCTTGTCACCCCTGAACCATCCACGACAATTAGCACTGCCACATTCAAGAAGGGGTCATCGTTCTCCTTGTCGGTCAATCTGACATTCGGTGCAATGAAAAGAGAAACCGAAGTCGATGAGCCGGGCTGGAAGACGACTTTCCTCGGTTTTCTTTCTGTCGGCTTCTCCTCAAACGAGAGTACCACACAGAATCTCCCGGACCAGTCTGTAGAAATGTCCACCTCAGCCACAGACAGGTCTATTTCCTACAAATTGATGACAAACAACGACATGGGAGGTTATGCAACACAGTACATCCCCGGAATTGCACGGACAGACCAGAGAATGGATTTCAGCTGGGTTTGGCATATAAAATCAGGTAACTACTGTTCAAAAGATTATGATTTCGGGAATATGAAGATGAGGGTTACCGTTCAGCCTGTCTATAGGGCTAAATTGAAGGGGAGCATAGAGTCTGGACAGGATACTTATTCTGTCGAGCAAACAGAGACATATACCCACGATGCCCTTTCGACCACCATCGGCCTGCCGGCAATGAACCGCATTCCGTCAGGCTCAGTTGAGCTGATGAACACCATGACCAAGTACCTTGCACACCTTGAAATCTACCGTTCAGGAGAATATGGGCTCAAGAAGGCATATTACAAGGACAGCGGATCTTACGCCCAGAATGAAACTGCTTCTGTCATACTGCGGGAAGGAGAATATGATTTCGTATATGACAGAGTGGATGGGGATAAAGGCGTAGATGGCAAAAGCATAATCAAAGGTGTGAAAGTAGAAGCGGGACAGACAACTGAGACCACCACACTTAATAGTACGGTCATAAATTAAGTTGCTATGGAAAACATATATACATACCCTGCGATTGAAACAATCGACATCCAGAATGAAGGAATTCTGTGCAACAGCACAGACTCCCCTGCTGACGGATATGGCAACAACTGTCTTGAAGGCCTGGATTAACCTTGAAATCTTTATTCTCAAGAACAAAGGATATGAATAAAATCTGAACCAATAACATTATAAACCTGTTTATGATGAAGAAATTTTCAATTTGTTTGTTAATGCTGAGCTTATGCCTTGTGGCAAGGGCACAGTGGAGCGTAGGAATAATGGCCGGCTATGATTACAACTCCTATTCAATGGCCAAAGGCTATGCTTATGATTACCGTTACGGTGGTATGGGCGGACTTGAAGTGACTGTCCCCGTGCAGTACAATTTTCTGGACTGGCTCGGAGTCAGGGCTGACATATCTTATGTACAGAAAGGGCACACAATGCATCGAACCGGAATTTACGAAGGACTATGGACAAACACCCGTGACCACTATCTGCACATTCCACTTATGGTTTCTTTCTCCTTCGGAGGGGAGAGAGTCCGCGGATGGGTTGATGCCGGAGGATATGTCGGCGGATGGCTGGCAAGCTGGCAGAAAGGAATTGATGAATATCCAATAGGCTCTGAGCCTGACCAGGAAGGACCATTCAAATACTATCAGGATGAAAGGGGATATCATTTTGATGAAAAAGTGGAATTCCTTGACAAGAGGGACCAGCGTTTCGATGCCGGACTTACCGGTCTTGCAGGTGTGGGCTGGAAAGTTACTCATCTTCTGGAACTGAGACTGGAAGGTGTATGCTGGTACAGTCTTATAGACACGGCATCACGAATGCAGGACAATGTTGCGCCAAGATACAACACGACCTGGGCTTTGAGATTTGGTTGTGCATTCCATTTCGGAGACGGGAAATAGAAAGAATATTTTATCCAAACAAACAGAAATATGACAAAAAAGATATATACCATCTTAATCCTTATGGCATTGATTGCCAGCATAGTTTCCTGCCGCAAGACAGAGGCGGAAATCCTCACGCCATCGAACCAGATGGAGTACAGGTTGCCTTCAGAGCAATTTCTGTCAATATGGAATTCGATGAACACCAGTTATGCAATGTGGGATCTGGAAGAAAAGGACTGGACATCTGTAAAGGATAAATTCCTGCCGGAATTTCTAGCCCTTGATGATTCTGTGAAAGCAGATTATCCAATTACCACCAAACACCTTGAAGAACTCTACACAGATATTCTTGGAGACCTGACAGACCATCATTCCTATTTTTCCGTCAAGAATATTTGGGCATCCGATGAAGACAGATCTTCATTTTCAATTTCCCCTGGAAATATTGAAATCCGAAAAAGGGACTATTATCACGACAATCATATCAATTCCAGCTATGTAAGTTTATGTCTTGAGTACGAGGACTATGCTGACGAATTCAACATCCATTCCTGGGAAGACCTCACAATGGTCGCCTGGCTTAAGAAATTGGAAGCCGAAGGCCGGGCCAGCGATATAAAATACGGTTCTGCCAGTTATACGATGACAATTGTTTCAGGGCTGATTGAAGGCAACATTCCATACATCCATATAAGTGATTTCAACCTGTATGATATAATGTCATTTGTAGAAAAAGGCTATAATAATCCAGATCTTCTTGTCACATACGAAGCATACGAGAGTTTCAAGAAAAATGTACTTGAACTAGAAGATGTCAAAGGTGTGATTATCGATGTGAGGGAGAACCGTGGAGGATACCTTAATGACAACTTTTATCTTTTAGGTCTGCTCACGGATCAGCCAGTCCAGTTGGGCTGGAGCCGCCACAAATGCGGACTTGGACGCTTTGACTACAGTCCGTGGATTCCCCATACTTTCAGCCCGGGTCCGGAACACAGGGCGATAGATGGTCCGGTAGTCATAATCACAGATCTCTATTCATCCAGTATGGCCGAGATGAGCGCGCTGATTGTTAAAGCAATGCCTAACGGATGCGTCATCGGAGAGCGAACTTTCGGTGCGCACGGAGTTATAGCTGGTGATTTTGAGGCCACTTTTTCCGGCACATTCGGCAATACGAATGGCAACCACTACGCATATCTCAGCACAAGAATAGTCAAGGACATCAATGGTAACATACTCGAGGGTATCGGTGTCACCCCGGACATTGAGATGAGTTATGCCCAGGGGACATTCAAGGACGGAGAAGACAGCTGGCTTTCCCGGGCTGTGGATTATATAAAAACCGGGAAATGAGATGAATGCATATTATGAAGCGGAACAAGTTCAATTGCAATAATATTCTGAATTCATTGTTCGGGTTTGACAGTCCTTAAAATATTTACAGATAAACGATGATCTGCCACATCATCAGGCAGGCGGCGATGGCTTTCAGGCCGGTGCCCGTGATGAATCCGAGGAAGGAGCCGAAGGCGGCCTTGAGGGCCTGCGAGGCTCCTTTTCTGTTGTAATACAACTCGCTCAGGAAGGCTCCGAGGAAAGAGCCGAGAATCATGCCTACAGGGGTGAGGAAGATGCCTATTATAAGGCCAGCCATCGCTCCCCTTTCGGCATATTTGCTACCTCCGGTAACCTTCGTAAAATACATTGGCACAAGGTAGTCCACAATTGACACCACAATCGTCACGACCAGCCATATAAGAAGGACCTTCAACGACATTGGTTCCCCTGAAGCATTAGTTCCGCTGCCCCAGATGTATAGCACAAGCATTCCCACCCAGCTTACGGGCGGCCCGGGAAGAGCCGGAAGGATGCTTCCGACGATTCCTATTATTCCGGCTACTATGGCCAGTATTGAGATTGCTATATCCATTGTTCAAATTTTATCAGATCTCTCCATTCGCTACGCTCAGTCGAGATGACATTATTGTTTATGCCATCAGGTTTTCGATGTCAGACGATTTGATTGGAAGACGGCGCGAGCCAAAACGACGGGCCCCTGTCTCAGTCACAAGCACATCATCCTCAAGCCTTATGCCGCCGAACTTGTAATAACCTTCAAGTTTCGAATAATTCACAAATCCCTTGTCGGTGCCTTCCCTCTTCCACTGCTCAATCAGGGCCGGGATGAAATATATGCCAGGTTCATCCGTAACCACATGTCCCGGCTTCAGGAGCCGTGCCATACGCAGGTTGCCAAGTCCCAGAAGAGGTGAACGGGTCTGGCCCGGATCATATCCGACATAATCCTCTCCAAAGTCCTCCATATCATGCACATCCATACCCATGTTATGTCCGAGGCCATGAGGCATGAACAGTCCGGAGATTCCGCAGGCAACCATTTCGTCGATGTCTCCTTTCACAAATCCAAGGTCACTGAGGCGCTCAAGCATGTGGCGGACGGTAGCAAGATGTACTTCACGATAGGTGATGCCCGGACGTGTAAGGCTGAAAGCCAGCTCATTGCAGCTTTCTACTATGTCGTATATATCTTTCTGCTCAGGAGTGAATTTTCCGGCACAAGGATAGGTCCTGGTAA
>CALZOR010000062.1 GCA_945827785.1 uncultured Bacteroidales bacterium
GATGTAGCGCAGTTGGTAGCGCACTACGTTCGGGACGTAGGGGTCGCGTGTTCGAGTCACGTCATCTCGACAAAATAAGCCGCAGAAATGCGGCTTTTTTTATTGTCACCCAAGCTTCTGTCTGACAGCAGGCACATTACTGCGTGAAACGGGAATGCGTTTCTCCATCCCGAAGAGCTGAAGCTGGCAGCCCCCGGGAGCCTTTTCAATTGAGAGGACGAATTTAAGATTGACGATGAAGGCACGGTGGCACTGGACCAGAGAGTTATCCTCCCCGAGGGCCTCACGGAGCGCCTTGAGAGTGGTGCGGAGAGTCTTGTGACAAAGATTGTCCCCCTGCATGTAGCAGACATCCGCGTAATTTGCAATCGACTCGATGTAAACGATATTGTCAATCTCCACTTCAAGCGAAGAAGTGCTGGTCTGCCCCTTGAGAACACATTTTTGAGCCTGTTGAGACTGTACATCCGAGGACATCAGTTCTTCCTGTCTCTTTTCCAGACTTGCATTCAATGCCCTGACATCATCCAGCTCCCGTTGCAGATATGATTTCTTTACCAGAAGACATTGCCATATAAAAATAAAAAGAGCCAGAAAGGCAATCCACTTCAGAAAGGTGACATACATGATACGGGAGAATGGTTCACTGAAAAAATAAGCGTCCCAATGAGCCAGGGCAAAAGCCATAATCGGAACATTTATTACGAATGTAAAGGACAGACAGAGGTAGCCGTATCTCGGTTCATCATAACGAGCACCGGCAATCCGGCGGACAATCATACTGGCAATCAAGGAGGAGAACAAGCCTGTGAAGAAAATGATTATCCCAATTACAAAAAGATAGAAAAGTCTCCCCTGCTGCATTCTGTCGATTCCGAATGGCTGAATCAGGGCAAGAAATAATACCGCAGCGATGCTGCTTTCAAACGAAGCTTTTACCAAAGCTTTCAACTGTATCCTGTCTATCGGTTTCATGTTGCGAATATAGAGAATATAGTTTCCGGGACAAAAGATTATCATCACCAAATATCCCCTTCATCCCAAAAATCCCCAAATTATGACGGATATCCCACATCTTATGCTATGAATCCCTGAGAGCCGGGCCATATATCCCTCCCTATTCCACATCCAGAAAAGCCTGTTTTAATTTGCAGCAGAAAACCAAATGAAAATCTTTTACAGAATGAAAAAGACTATTACCATTTTGCTGGCAAATTTGATTATTGCCCTTTCGGCACAGGCTCAAAATTTCGGAGGAAAAGTATTGAATGAGGATGGAGAAAGCATCCCCTATGCCGGAGTAACAATTCTGGAGGTGGCAGACTCATCTATCGTGGCGGCAACACTCGCAGATGCTGACGGAAACTTTAGCTTTGAGACATATTATGAGAACACCCTTCTGGTCGCAAGCTCGGTCGGATATTCGGACACTCAGGTCAAGGCTGAAAAAGGCATGTCCAACATCATAAGGATGAAACCTGACCACGAGATGATCAGTGCGGCAGTATTCAGTGTAGAACTTCCGAAAACAAGGCTTGAAAACGGAGCGATTGTGACCAGAGTGAAGAACTCGGTGCTTGAAAATGCAGGAAGCGCAGCAGATGCACTGGCAAAAATCCCGGGAATGATGAGAATGGGAGACGACCTGCAGGTCATCGGCAAGGGGCATCCAGTATATTATATAAACGGAAGGAAGGTTCAGGATGAATCCGAACTCAGCAGACTGCTCAGCAGCGAAATCAGGGAAGTCGAAGTCATAAGCAATCCGGGTGCTGCCTACTCTTCGCAGGCAAGGGCGGTGGTGCGCATCAGAACCACTCAACGCACAGACCAGGGACTTGGAGGGAGCGTCAACATATCTGATATCCAGACACTTAGAAATGGGAATAACCTTCTGGCATCAAATATAAAACTGGACTACAGGTACAAAGGACTGGATGTTTTCATAGGAGGAACATATAATATGGATTATCTTCATCAATATAAATACACCCTGAACCAGACCACAAGGACGGAACAGGAATTCAAGCTCGACGGAGAACTGAATGAGTCGGCAAGGCAGGCCAGGGAAAACATCAATATCGGCGCGAACTACCAGTTCAATGAAAATCACAGCGCAGGAATAAGGTTTGAAAAGGGCTTTACCTCACACAGGAGCTGGAAAACGATAATGGACAATACGGCCTTTGTTGACAGGAAACTTTACGAAAAAGTGCACTCTGAAAACAAAATCACCGGGAAAGACAGCGGTCCTTCACTTTTGAACGGATACTATAGCGGCAAAATCAAGAAACTGTCAATTGAGTGGGATGCTGACTGGTATTCATCCTCTACGAGGAACCTTTCCGATATCACCGAAACTGACCAGAAGGGCACATCCACATATAAATCAGACAATTTCAGCAAAAACTCACTGATTGCAACCAAGGCAACGGTCAGTCATCCGCTCTGGAAAGGGACAATCTCAGGCGGAACCCAGCTGAACTTCATAAGGCGTGACAACCTGTATGAAATCGACAACGACAGGATAAGAGACAGCAAGTCGGAGGCCCGTGAAGACAATGTTGCATTGTTCGCAGAATACAGCTGCTTCTTCCCTAAGGCGGGCATCCTGACTGCAGGACTGAGATATGAATTCACTTCCTTCAGGTATGTCTCAGCCGGCGAGGATGATGTAAAACGCAATACATCAAGATTTTATCCTTCAATTTCGTTTGCCACGGAAATAAAGGGACTGCAGATGTCGCTCAGCTACAGCATACGCACCAAGAAGCCGACATATAACGAACTGCGCTCGGGAATCGCTTATGCTTCAAGGTTCACGCTCAGCACCGGAAATCCAAAGCTCAAGGACGAAATCATTCACGGTGTAAACCTTTCCATGAGAAAAGGTGTATTTGCTTTTTCCGCAGATTATCAGAGGCACATCAAAGCCATTTTCGACTGGACCTATCCTTATGACGATAACGGAACCGTGCTTCTGTCCATGACTAATTTTGACAAGCCTCTTGACGTTATTGATGCCTACCTTGTTGCCTCGCCAAGTGTCGGGATATTCACGAGCGTAAACGTTGTCGGTATCCAGTACCAGAACATCAGCTTCAATCTCGACGACCCGGCAACAGAAACCGGGAAAAGATTAGTGAAGTACAACAAGCCTATGTTCATCTTCAACAGCAGCAACTATCTGCGTCTGAAGAAAGACTGGCAGCTGGAACTCAATTCGGAATTCTATTCAAAGGCGCATTTCGGAAATGCTTTGCTTACAAACAACTACTGGGATCTGAGCTTTGTCGTACAAAAGAGCTTTCTTCGGGACAAGAACCTGACTTTCAGGCTGAGTATCAATGACATATTCAAGACGGCGGATTTCGGCGCTATGGTGGACCTTGGCAACTATCAGCTTCTGCAGAATCCGGTAAACGGCCAGAGCAGAGGGCCTTACGAAATGCACCGCGTTACTTTTTCTGTAAAATATACCTTCAACGCGCGCAAGGACCGCTACAACGGCAAGGGTGCAGGACGTGAGATGATACAAAGGTTATAAAAAAGCTGACTGCCAGTCTTTCGACCTGCAGTCAGCCCTTTTTGCATGTCCCAGCCATACTTGTGCATGGCTGTCATTTGAATTTCGTTCTGGGACGAAGATTACATCATGCCGCCCATACCGCCTGCAGGCATTGCAGGAGCAGGATCCTTCTCAGGAATGTCAGCGATTGCGCACTCAGTGGTGAGGAACATTCCGGCAACTGAAGCTGCATTCTCAAGAGCGACACGTGAAACCTTGGTCGGGTCGATTACGCCGGCCTCGAACATGTTCACATACTCGTCTGTGCGTGCATTGTAGCCGAAATCGCCGCTGTTCTCACGTATCTTGTTGATAATCACGCTTCCTTCCAGACCTGCATTGGCAGCAATCTGGCGGAGAGGCTCCTCGATTGCACGAGCAACGATACGGATACCTGTAGTCTCATCCTCGTTCTCACCCTTGAGGTCTTTGATTGCCTCGGCAGCACGGATGTATGCAACTCCACCGCCCGGCACGATACCTTCCTCGACAGCTGCACGGGTAGCGCTGAGCGCATCCTCAACCCTGTCCTTCTTCTCCTTCATCTCAACCTCGGTTGCTGCACCTACATAGAGGACAGCCACGCCACCTGCGAGCTTGCCAAGACGCTCCTGGAGTTTCTCGCGGTCGTAGTCAGAAGTTGTAGTCTCAATCTGCTTGCGGATTGAAGCAGCCCTTTCCTGGATTGCCTCTGCATCACCCTGGCCGTTTACAATCGTGCAGTTATCCTTGGTGATGACAACCTTCTCAGCCTTACCGAGCATATCCGGAGCAGTGTTCTCAAGAGTGAATCCCCTCTCTTCTGAAACCACGATACCGCCTGTCAGGGTTGCGATGTCCTGAAGCATTTCCTTGCGACGGTCGCCAAAGCCCGGAGCCTTAACGGCAGCAATCTTCAATGTACCACGGAGCTTGTTCACAACGAGGGTTGTAAGAGCCTCACCATCAACGTCTTCAGCAATGATAAGAAGAGATTTTCCTTCACGTGCAATAGGCTCAAGGATAGGAAGAAGGTCTTTCATCGTAGAAATCTTCTTGTCAGTGATAAGGATGTAAGGAGCATCCAGAACAGCCTCCATCTTGTCGCCGTTTGTCATGAAATATGGAGAGATATATCCTCTGTCGAACTGCATTCCCTCTACGACTTTCACCTCAGTCTCAGTGCCTTTTGCCTCCTCGACAGTGATGACACCGTCTTTCTTTACCTTTGCCATTGCATCGGCAATGAGTTTTCCGATGTAGTTGTCGTTGTTTGCAGAAATGGTTCCGACCTGCTCAATCTTGGCATAGTCCTCACCGACTTCCTGGCTCTGCTCACGGAGTGAAGCTACAACAGCCTCTACTGCCTTGTCGATACCGCGTTTGAGGTCCATAGGGTTTGCGCCTGCGGTCACGTTCTTCAGACCGACGTTGATGATGGCCTGTGCGAGGACAGTAGCGGTGGTTGTACCGTCACCTGCCTGCTCATTGGTTTTGGAAGCGACTTCCTTGACCATCTGGGCACCCATGTTTGCGAACCTGTCTTCGAGTTCGATTTCTTTTGCTACGGTCACTCCGTCCTTTGTTACCTGTGGAGCACCGAATTTCTTGTCAATCACTACGTTACGTCCTTTAGGACCGAGTGTAACCTTGACTGCATCTGCGAGGGCGTCTGCGCCAGCTTTCATCTGGGCGCGGGCCTCGGTGTTGAATTTAATATCTTTTGCCATTGTTTTGTTGATTTAGATTTCTCGACTTCGCTCGAAATGACACCGTGAACATCGTGAAGTTCAATTGATATCGGGAGAAAGTCGAAATGATAATTAAAGGATTGCCAAAATGTCAGACTGCTTCATGATGAGGTAGTCTTTTCCGTCAACGGAAACTTCGGTTCCGGCATATTTGCCATAAATGACAACATCGCCGACTTTAACCTCCATCGCTTCATCTTTCTTTCCGGGGCCAGCCGCTACAACTGTTCCCTGCTGTGGTTTCTCTTTCGCTGTATCAGGAATATAAAGACCTGACGCTGTCTGGGTCTCGGCCGGTTTCGGCTCGATTACAACCCTGTCTGCCAATGGTTTGATCATGATTTTTTATTTTTAATGTTGTTAATTCAAATCAGGCGTCCCGCAACATCCTTCGTGCGGAACGCCTGACTAAGGGCAAAAGCGATGCCATCTGACTTTTGCTGACAATTTGTCAGTATTATGATGGCCTGCCTGTTATTTTGTACTGAACTTGTATATGCAGTGGTGGGTGTATGTCTGTCCCGGAATCAGCAGGGTTGACGGGAATTGAGGATGGTTCGGAGTGTCCGGATATTTCTGGGTTTCCAGGGCAAGGGACTCACGGTAATTGAGTGTCCTTCCATATTTGCCCACAGTGGTACCGTCAAAGAAGTTTCCGCTGTAGAACTGGAGTGCCGGCTGGTCGGTGAACACCTCCATATATCTGCCAGTGGTTGGCTCATAGACAGATACGGCAAATTCCATATCATCGTCGCTCTTGCGATCAAGTACCCAGTTGTGGTCATATCCGCCGCCATTGGCAAGCTGAACATCTTCCTGATTGATTCTTTCCCCGATAAGATGTGGGGTACGGAAATCGAAAGGTGTACCATCTACCGGTGTGACCTCGCCTGTCGGAATGAGTTCGTCATCGACCGGTGTTGTCTGGGATGCAGCGATTGTCATGACATTGTCAAGGATGGTGCCCCGTCCCTCGCCCTTGAGGTTGAAGAATGAATGATGTGATATGTTCACATGGGTTGCCTTATCTGTAATTGCCTGATAATCAACTTTAAATTCATTATCACCGGTAAGAGTGTAGGTCATTTCTATCTGAAGGTTTCCCGGCATTCCGTCCTGTCCGTCAGGATGGAGATATGTAAGGACTATGGCGCTGTCATTCACCTGTTTAACATCCCACACAACCATGTCGAGGCCTTTGAGACCTCCGTGCAGGGTGTTGTCATTGTTGTTCTGCGGGAAGGTGTAGGTCTGGTCGTTTATCGAATAAGTTCCATTGGATATGCGGTTGGCATAAGGACCTACGACAGCTCCTAGGAAACGCTCGCCGGAATTATTGACATAATTATCCAAATTATTGAAGCCCAATACGATATCCTCATAACTACCATTTCTGTCCGGTGTCTGGAGGGCCACTACCCTGCCACCGAAATTGGTTACCTGCATTATAATGTCGCCGGCTTTCAATGTATAAAGGTCAACATTTTTCCCATCCACGCTCTGACGGAAATTCTCCGCCGGAATGAGCGGAAGCGGTTTGTTGCTTGTGCATGACACAACTGACAGGATTGCAGCAGCCGCAATGATTGATTTGATTGGTTTCATAATATACGGTTCATTTATTTGTCCATTGAAAACATGCAAATATATAAATATAAAACCAAATGAAAACCCTAATTTTCAAATTATATCAATTCTTCTATAAGGAAATGTGCAGACGGAAATGCCAGAGGATAACTCCGATGCTGACGGAGACATTGAGTGAATGCTTCGTCCCGAACTGGGGAATCTCCAGACAAAAGTCACACTCATCGACCACGTCCTGCCTCACCCCGCTGACTTCATTTCCGAAAACAAGGGCATATTTCCTCCCCGGTTCAGGGCGGAAGTCATTGAGCATCAAAGACTCTGTGGTTTGCTCGGCGGCAACGACCGTATAACCCTCAGCCTTCAGCCGGCGGACGGCCTCGAGGGTGTCCTCGACCTTCTCCCAAGGCAGGCTGTCTTCGGCTCCGAGGGCGGTTTTATGAATCTCGGCAGAAGGAGGACAGGCACATATTCCGCAAAGCCACACCTTGTCAACCTTGAAGGAATCTCCGCTGCGGAAGGCAGAGCCCACGTTATGGGCACTTCGGATATTGTCCAGGACCAGCACAAGGCCCGATTCCGGGAGATCTTTGTACTGCTGGGGACTGACTCTGCCCAATTCTATATTCAATAATTTTCTGTTGCTCATGGTCCCGGATTAATGTTCAGGAAAAAGTTCTCAACACAAATGTACTGCGATTTTCTAAAAAAGAAAAAATTATATACTTTTGCATTTGCGTTAAAGATTAAACTCATGAAACAAGATCTTCAAATTTTCAGCCTTATCAAGAAGGAGGAAGAAAGACAAACCTCTGGAATTGAATTGATTGCATCTGAAAACTATGTCAGCAATCAAGTATTGGAAGCCCTCGGTTCGATATGTACTAACAAATATGCGGAAGGATATCCGGGAGCGAGGTATTATGGTGGGTGTGAGGTAGTTGACCAAATCGAACAGCTTGCAATCGACAGAATTTGCGAGATCTTCGAAGCGGAATATGCGAACGTTCAGCCGCACTCCGGGGCACAGGCCAACATGGCAGTGCTGATGGCATGCCTCAAGCCGGGAGACACATTCATGGGTCTGGATCTGGCACACGGAGGACATCTTACCCACGGCTCACCGGTCAATATGTCAGGAATTCTCTACAACGCAGTATCTTATGGCCTGAACGAAGTAACAGGAATGATCGACTACGACATGATGGAGCAGAGAGCCCTCGAATACAAACCTAAACTCATAATCGGCGGCGCATCGGCATATTCAAGGGAATGGAACTATGCCAGAATGAGGGAAATAGCAGACAAGGTGGGAGCACTCCTGATGGTGGACATGGCCCATACGGCAGGTCTGATTGCAGCAGGTCTCCTGAGCAATCCGGTGAAATATGCACACATCGTCACATCCACAACCCACAAGACACTCCGCGGCCCACGTGGAGGTATCATCCTGATGGGCAAGGACTTCGACAATCCATGGGGCCTGACCACACCGAAAGGCGTCGTGAAGAAAATGTCACAGATTCTCAATTCCAGCGTATTCCCAGGAGTACAGGGAGGTCCTCTGGAGCATTGTATCGCAGCAAAGGCAGTCTCATTCTACGAGGCACTCCAGCCTGAATTCAAGGAGTACCAGAAACAGGTGGTGGCAAATGCGAAAGCCATGGCGGAAGCATTCTCGGCAAAAGGCTACAAGATTGTTTCCGGCGGCACCGACAACCACCTTCTCCTCATCGACCTGCGCGCCAAGTTCCCTGAGCTTACCGGAAAGGTTGCAGAGAAGGAGCTCGTGAAAGCAGACATCACCGTCAACAAGAACATGGTTCCGTTCGACTCGCGTTCTCCGTTCCAGACATCCGGAATACGCGTGGGAACTCCGGCAATAACCTCGAGAGGATTCGTGGAGAAAGACATGGAAGCCATTGTGAATCTGATAGATATGGTGCTCGCAAATGCTGCAGCCCACCTCGACCTGATTGCAGGGAAAACGGAGGAAGGTCTTGAGCAATACGAGGAGACCATCGCATCTGTCAGGAAACAGGTGCGCATGAAGACCAATGGAATGCCTCTGAACCGTTACTAACAAATCACAGATATGGCATCGATACTCGGCATCGGGAATGCACTGACTGACATACTTGCAGTGCTTCCCGACGACAAATTCCTCAAGGAATTCCACCTTCCGAAAGGAAGTATGCAGCATGTTGACATGGAAACCGGCGACAAGATATGGCAGACGCTTAAACCGATGGGCGTCCAGCTGGTTGCAGGCGGCTCCGCAGCCAACACAATCACAGGCACGGCCATCTTCGGGATGGAGTCCGGATTCATCGGGAAGGTCGGCGACGATGACCTTGGCCACCTTTTCAAGAGCGACCAGGAACAGTACGGAATCAAATCCATGCTGTTCAAAGGCACTAAATCCTCCGGAAAGGCAATGGTCTTCATCACCGCTGCCAATGCTGAGAGGACATTTGCCGTCTATCTGGGAGCTGCACTCGAGCTCGTTCCGGAAGATTTGAAGCCTGAGTATTTCGAGGGCTATGATTATTTCCATATCGAAGGATATCTCGTTCAGAATCAGTCGCTTATACGCAAGGCTGTCGAGATGGCAAAAGCGGCAGGATGCATAATTTCGCTTGACATGGCATCATACAATGTCGTTGAGTCGAACGAGGCCTTCCTGCATGACATCGTGGACAACTATGTGGACATCGTATTTGCAAACGAAACTGAAGCCAAGGCTTTCACAAAGCTGGAGCCACGCGATGCCTGCGACGAGATTGCAAGGCACTGCAAGATTGCGGTCGTGAAGGTTGGCAAGGATGGTTCAATGGTCAAAAGCGGAGACGAATACCATTATATAGAGGCATGGCCGGCCAAACCGATTGACGCCACAGGTGCCGGAGACACTTATGCGGCGGGATTCCTTTATGCACATTCGCTTGGCATGCCTCTGAAGGTGTGCGGGGAAATCGGATCGATAATAGCCGCAAAGGTTGTGGAAGTTATCGGGACAAAGATTGACATTCCGCGCTGGAAAGCGGCAAAAAAAGAAATCAGGGAACTGATTGCTGCCAATACCAAAGCCTGATATGTTCGGATTCATTGTCAACTGGTTCCGCAGGCGCAGGCTCAAAAAAGATGCAAGCGACATTCCGACAGGGTTCCTTCCGCTTGGAAAAATCAAGTCGGCAAATGTTGTCATTGATGCTCAGGAACCTGACTTTGAACTTCTCAGGGAGGATATTCTTTCATGGGGGAAGGCCAGTGGAATCAAGGTCAGCATATTTTT
>CALZOR010000063.1 GCA_945827785.1 uncultured Bacteroidales bacterium
CGATGGTACTGCCCCACCAGGTGGGAGAGTAGGTAGCTGCCACTTTTTTTGAACACCCCTGAAATCAATCAGATTTCGGGGGTGTTTTTTATTTTCCGGATACATCAGTTTGTAGTTCTTCATTGAATTACTTATCTTTGTCTTTTGCAAATTTCGATAGTGATGCCAGAGTTAAAAGGATATATATCCCAGATAATCGGCCCTGTGGTCGATGTCCATTTTGATTTGACAGAAGGTTCACATTCCCTTCTACCCTCTATTCATGATGCGCTGACCGTTCTCAGACCTGACGGAAGGACGCTCATTCTTGAAGTTCAGCAGCACATTGGCGAAGATACCGTACGTACGGTTGCAATGGACTCTACGGATGGATTGCGCCGAGGACTTGAGGTCGGCTGCACCGGTTCACCTGTGTCGATGCCTGTTGGCGAGCAGATAAGGGGCCGTGTCATGAATGTTGTCGGAGAAGTTATCGACGGCATGAAAACTCTTGATATGAAGGGGGCATTCCCTATTCACCGTGAACCTCCGAAATTCGAAGACCTGGCTACATCACAGGAGGTTCTCTACACAGGCATAAAGGTTATTGACCTGCTCGAACCATATCTCAAGGGCGGAAAAATCGGACTTTTCGGCGGCGCCGGAGTCGGCAAGACCGTCCTTATCAAGGAACTCATAAACAATATTGCAAAGAAACATAATGGATTTTCGGTCTTTGCCGGAGTGGGAGAAAGGACGCGTGAAGGAAATGACCTGCTCAGGGAGATGATAGAGTCTGGTGTGATCCGATATGGCGAGGAATTCCTCAAAAGCATGGAAGAAGGCCATTGGGACCTTTCCAAGGTAGACTATAATGAAGTACCGAAGTCTCAGGTTGCAATGGTTTTCGGCCAGATGAATGAACCTCCCGGAGCCCGCTCGAGTGTTGCTCTTTCCGGACTTACTCTTGCGGAGTCATTCCGCGACAACGGCTCAGCAGAGGGACCTAAGGATATCCTGTTCTTCATCGACAACATATTCAGGTTCACACAGGCAGGCTCGGAGGTTTCCGCCCTGCTTGGACGTATGCCTTCAGCTGTGGGTTATCAGCCTACTCTTGCGACGGAAATGGGACAGATGCAGGAGAGAATCACTTCGACGAAGAACGGCTCAATCACTTCGGTTCAGGCTGTATATGTGCCGGCAGACGACCTTACAGACCCGGCACCGGCAACTACCTTCAGTCACCTTGACGCCACTACGGTCCTGAGCAGGAAGATTACAGAGCTCGGAATATACCCGGCAGTTGATCCGCTTGAATCCACTTCCAGGATTCTTGATCCGAACATCGTAGGCGAGGATCACTACAATACAGCTCAGAGGGTAAAGCAGATTCTTCAAAGGAACAAGGAACTTCAGGATATAATCAGCATTCTCGGTATGGACGAGCTTTCAGACGAGGACAGGCTCACGGTCAACCGCGCCCGCAAGGTGCAGAGGTTCCTGTCGCAGCCTTTTGCAGTTGCGGAGCAGTTCACGGGAGTGCCCGGCGTGATGGTCTCGATAGAGGATACCGTCCGCGGTTTCAAGATGATTCTTGATGGAGAAGTGGATGACATCCCGGAGCAGGCCTTCCTGAATGTCGGAACGATTGAAGAGGCGATAAGAAAGGGTGAGGCAATCATTGCCGCCGCCTCACAGGCAGCACAATAGTAATATGGGAAATACGGACTGCATACATCTGCTCGTTCTTTCCCCTGAGAGGACTGTGCTGGAGGCTCAGGTCAGCCTGGTGGAACTGCCGGGTGACAAGGGCCGCTTCACCGTGCTCAGGAACCATGCCCCGCTGATTTCTTCGCTTGACGAGGGCGATATTTCATATGTCAGCCAGGGTACTGCTTCAAAGGTCCATGTCAGTTCCGGCTTTGTGGAAATTAATGACAACAATGTGACGGCCTGTGTTGAGCTGTAATTTTATAATGATTTGATAGTGAGAAGATTCTGGTACATAATAATCTCTTTGTTCTTCGCATTGGGCATCAGTGCGGAGGCCCGTGCTGCGGATGACAAGGTCGATGTTGCCGGAATTCTTTTCGGACATATCAGTGATTCCTATGGTTGGCATATAACCGACTGGGGTGGCAACCATTTAAGCATCCCCCTGCCTTGCATCGTGTACAGCAGCACAGGATGGCACATTTTCATGTCAGACAAAATCGCACATGGACATGAGTATGAAGGGCTGAGCGTCGCGACAGAGGGACGGTACGCCGACAAGATTGTAGAGACCCTGCCCGATGGCAGCATATCAAGGCCTTTCGACATTTCGATAACCAAAAATGTGTGTTCCCTGATCATAAGCGCAATCATCCTTCTGGTACTCATCCTTTCCACAGCCCGGTGGTATCGCAGGCATGATGCTGAAAATGAAGCACCTGAGGGGATTGCAAAATTGATGGAGCCACTGATTGTGGCAATAAACGATTCGTTGGTGAAGGAAAATATAGGCCACGATTACCGCCGCTATTCGCCATATCTGCTGACGGCATTCTTTTTCATTCTGATTAATAACCTTTTGGGTATCGTACCATTCTTCCCCGGAGGGGCCAATGTGACCGGAAACATTGCCGTTACCCTTGTCCTCGCAATGTGTACTTTTCTGGCTGTCAATCTTTTCGGCAACAGGCACTATTGGAAGGATATCCTTTGGCCGGATGTTCCGGTTTTCCTGAAATTTCCTATACCTTTGATACAACTGATTGAGGTTTTCGGAATATTTACCAAGCCTTTCTCATTGATGGTCAGGCTTTTTGCAAATATCCTTGCCGGACATGCGATGATTCTCGGCCTTGTGTCCGTAATCTTCATCGCAGCGAAGATGGGGCCAGTGATATGCGGATCAATGACGGCCGTCACAATGCTTTTCGGTGTGTTCATGGACTGTCTGGAGCTGCTTGTAGCCTTCATACAGGCATATGTTTTCACGATGCTTTCAGCCGTATTCATCGGAATGTCCCGGGAGGAGGCTCATTAGAAATAATCTTAAATTCAAATAGTTATGTTGACAACAGTTATTCTTCAGGCTGCCGTAGGCGCCGTTCTTGGTAAAGTTGCCGGAGCAATTGGAGCCGGTATAGCAGCTATCGCAGCAGCAGTAGGTATCGGTAAAATCGGTTCTTCTGCAATGGAGGCAATTGCCCGCCAGCCGGAGTCTGCCGGAAACATCCGCTCTGCAATGATTATCATCGGAGCTCTCGTCGAGGGTGCCTGCCTTTTTGCAATCATTGCCTGCTTGATGGCTATCGTTCTGTAAATTAGTACATTAATTCCTTGCAATTATGAATCTTCTGCTTCCTGATTCCGGCTTGTTGTTCTGGATGACGATAATTTTCGCCATCGTGTTCTTCGTACTCGCGAAATTCGGTTTCCCGATAATTACCAATATGGTGGACAAGCGTTCAGAGAAAATCGACAAGGCTCTTGCAGCTGCCAGGGAGGCAGATGAAAAACTTGCCGCTCTCACTCAGGAGCACGAAGCAATGATTGCCAGGACCAATGCCGAATGTTCCAGATTGATGCAGGAAGCTGCTGCCGAAAGGGAGAAGATGATTGAGCAGGCAAAGGTTGATGCTGCCGCTCAGGCTGACAAGATTGTCGCCGAGGCCAGGGTACGCATTGAAAAGGAGAAGGAGGCTGCGCTCAAGGATATCCGTCAGGAAGTGGCCAAAGTCTCTCTCTCCATTGCCGAGATTCTTGTCCGCAAGGAACTATCTTCGGACAAAGCCAAGGCGGAGCTTGCTGACAAACTGTTCGACGAGGTAAGATCATGAATTCAGGAGCCATAACTTCAAGATATGCCAGGGCCCTGCTCCTGTATTCCATGGAATGTGGGGCGGGGGAGAAGGTCTATGCCCAGGCAAGTGCGCTGCTGAAGGTAATGGAACAGGTGCCGAAGCTGAAACTGGCACTGCAATCTTCCGGAGAACACCCTTTTGATAAGCGTGTGGAACTGGTTGATTCAGCCCTGTCAGAAAAGTCCGACCCGGTTCTGGTGCGCTTCATGAAACTGCTTGATGACAATGGCAGGACTGAGTTCATCGACAGGATTCTGCTGGCTTTTGTGAGGGCATACAGGAGGCAGAACAACATCAAGGTCGGACATCTTGTCGTGGCTTGTGATTCCGGATCCCTGCGGGAGAAAATGGAACGTGACTTCAGCGCCAGGACAGGCTCAGACGTTATCATCGAAACAGAAGTCAATCCGGAAATAATAGGCGGATTCATACTTGATATCGACGGAAAAAGAATAGACGCAAGCGTTTCCGGTCAGTTGAAAAAAATGCGTAAGGCATTGATAGATAATAATAAAAGAATAATATAGAAAAAGATGGATCAGATTCGTCCGAGTGAAATATCACAGGTTCTGTTGGCCCAGCTCAAGGCACTTGACACCGATCTCAAATTTGAGGAGGTCGGAAAGGTCCTTCAGGTCAGTGACGGAGTCGTAAGAATATATGGCCTGCTCAATGCTCAGGCCGGGGAACTGCTTGAGTTTGACAACGGCGTCATGGCTGTGGTGATGAACCTTGAGGAAGACAATGTCGGAGCCGTATTGCTCGGACCGACGGACCTTATCAAGGAAGGCATGCCGGTGCGCCGTACAGGACGTATTGCTTCAATCAATGTCTCGGACAACATGGTCGGCAGGGTTGTAAATCCGCTTGGAGAACCTTTGGACGGCAAGGGCGAGATTACCGGCGAACTGTGCAGGATGCCCCTGGAGAGGAAGGCTCCTGGAGTCATATTCCGTCAGCCGGTTACTGAGCCGCTCCAGACGGGAATCAAGTCCATCGATGCTATGATTCCGATCGGAAGGGGACAGAGGGAACTTATTATCGGCGACCGTCAGACGGGAAAGACAGCCATAGCGATAGACACGATAATAAATCAGAGGGAGGCTTATCTTGCGGGAGACCCGGTCTATTGCATCTATGTGGCCATAGGCCAGAAAGGTTCAACCGTTGCCAACATTGTCAATACACTTACGGAAAAGGGTGCCATGGACTATACCATCGTCGTTGCGGCGACTGCGGCGGATCCGGCTGCCCTCCAGTTCTATGCTCCATTTGCCGGTGCTGCAATCGGTGAATATTTCCGAGACACAGGACGCCATGCTCTCGTGGTTTATGACGACCTCTCAAAACAGGCTGTGGCCTATCGTGAGGTGTCACTTATTCTGCGCCGTCCATCGGGACGCGAGGCCTACCCGGGCGATATTTTCTACCTCCATTCAAGATTGCTTGAGAGGGCTGCCAAGATAATCAGCCAGCAGCAGGTAGCCGAGAAGATGAACGACCTTCCGGAGTCCCTTCAGGGCAAGGTCAAGGCTGGGGGCTCGCTCACGGCGCTTCCAATCATCGAAACTCAGGCAGGCGACGTGTCTGCGTACATTCCTACCAATGTCATTTCAATCACGGACGGCCAGATTTTCCTTGAGGCCGACCTGTTCAACCAGGGCTTCCGTCCGGCAGTGAATGTCGGAATTTCCGTTTCCCGCGTGGGAGGAAGTGCCCAGAAAAAGAGTATGAAGAAGGTTGCGGGAACCTTGAAGATAGACCAGGCCCAGTACCGTGAGCTTGAGGCTTTCTCGAAATTCAGCAGCGACCTCGATCCTGTGACCGCGATGGCGCTTGACAAAGGAAGGAAAAACAACGTGCTTCTGGTCCAGCCGCAATACAGCCCTATGCCTGTAGGTGAGCAGGTTGCAATACTATATTGCGGAACGAAAGGCCTTCTTAAAGACCTCCCGATCGATCTTGTGGGAGATTTCCAGACTGCCTTCCTGAGCAAGATGAGGGCATTCCGCAAGGCGGATGTACTTGACCCGCTTTCACAAGGCAGGACTGACCAGGCGATATTCGACCTGATCGAGAAGGAAGCCTCATCAATCATCAACGGCCTCAAAGGCTGCTAATCCACACCCTGATGGCATCATTGAAGGAAATAAAAACCAGACTCGCTTCTGTGAAGAACACGCTGAAGATCACTTCCGCGATGAAGATGGTCGCTTCGGCGAAGCTTCGCAAGGCTCAGTCTGCAATTGCAGGCAAGCTGCCTTATGAGCAGAAGCTTCATCACATCCTTGCCGGGATGCTTCAGGATGACGATTTGCAGAAAGCCTTGCATGACTCCCTGGGTTTCGGAGGAAGTTCCAATTCTCCTCTTGAACTTCAGGATGTTCCGCCTGATGCCCTGCCTGACAGGGAGAATGTCAGAAGGGTTGCCATTGTGGCTTTTTCTTCCAATTCTTCGCTTTGCGGAGCGTTCAACTCCAATGTGATAAAGAAGTTCCGGCAGGTCGTGGAGAATTTGCGTGCCTTGGGTTATGCCGACGGGGATATTGATGTCTATGCCGTCGGCCGGAAGATGGCTGAGGCTGTGGTGAAGGAAGGGCTCTCTTTGCGGGGAGATTACCAGAAAATGGCCGACAAACCCACATACGATCAGGCTGTTGAACTGGCTTCGGAGCTTGTGGACAGTTTCGCCTCCGACAAGGTAGGGCAGGTCATACTGGTCTATACCCACTTCGATTCTGCTGCCAGCCAGAAACCTGTGATGGAGAACTATCTTCCTCTTTCCCTGCATGGAAGGGACGAGGGAGAACCTGTGGATTATATTCTTGAGCCGGATCCGCTTACCATTGTGAAGAAACTTCTGCCGATGGTACTTATGATGAAAATCTATACTGTACTTCTGGATGCCAATGCGTCAGAGCATGCGGCAAGGACTATTGCCATGCAGGTTGCATCCGACAATGCCAAGGATCTCATATCCGAACTCACTCTGGCCTACAACAAGGGCCGTCAGAGTGAAATCACAGCCGAAATCCTCGACCTGGTAGGCGGCAGTGTCAATTGATGAGGACTGCCGGGGCTGAAGGCAGGACTCTCTTTTTGCCTGTCCGTTCTCTTTCTGGTATTATCCCAAAAGAAGTATGATGATCTGAGCTGAAATCACCCTCAGGAAGATACTGACCGGGTACACGGTTGCATATGCCACGGCCGGCTCGTCGCTTTCTGCCGTGGAATTTGCATAATTGAGTGCAATGGGGTTGGCCATGCTTCCGCAGAGCATTCCGACGTTGGCTGCATAGCTTGTCTTAAGTACTGTGGACGCAATGATTCCCACAAGCAATACCGGTACGACTGCAAGCGCAAAACTCAATCCTACCCATACAAGCCCGTCGGTTGTGAATACCGTGTCGAAGAATCCTGCTCCTGCACTGAGTCCGAGTCCGGCAAGGTAGATGGTAAGTCCCAGTTGCCGCAGCATAAGGTTGGCGCTTCTTGTGGTGTAGGTCGAAAGGTGGAGCCGCGGACCGAAGGCGCCCATCAGCAGTCCGACGATAATCGGGCCACCCGCAAGACCTAGTTTCACCGACATGCTCATTCCCGGAATAGCAATCGGAATACTTCCGACAATGAGTCCGAGGACAATGCCGAAGAATATCATGAAAAGATTCGGATTGCTGAGCTGCTTGGCCTCGTTGCCGAGAATCCTGCCTACGTTGTCGATGGCTTTTGACTCTCCGACGATTGTAAGCCGGTCTCCAAGCTGAAGCCTCAGTGAAGGAGATGCAAGAAGGTCTATGCCGGCCCTGTTGACCCTGGTGATATTGATGCCATATGAATTTCGAAGTCTCAGCGAACCTAGCTTTACGCCGTTCAATTCCGGTTTCGTAACGAGAATGTGGCGTGAAACCAATTGACTGTCAATGGAATTCCAGTCTATGTCCTTCTTGTTCCAATCCACGTTTTCCTGCTGTCCGAAAATCTGGCGTATGTGCTCGACGTCTTTTTTATTTGAGATGACGAGGGCATGCTCTCCTTTTTCCACCATGGTGTCAGAGGTCGGGATTATCACTTTCCCGTTTTTCCATATTCTGGAAATCACGAACCTCCTGTCGGTGTGTTTCATAATCTCCTTAATGGTCTGACCGAAGATTGCAGGGTTGCTCACCTGGAACTCAGTGATGAAGGTGTTGTCTGCTGATGAGTCCTTCGTCCGGTTTGTTTTCTTGCCTGACAGACCTTTGAGGATGGCTACGCACATAATCACACCGATAATGCCGAGAGGGTAACCCACGGCACAGGCCATGGCCATCCTGTCAGCTCCTGCCAAGTCTCCGGGATGTATCTGAAGGTGAGCCTGTTGTGCTGCTCCAAGCATTGGGGTGTTGGTTACGGCACCTGAGAGTAGTCCTATCATGTCATTCAGGGGGATACCGGCAGTCCAGTGGATCAGCAGGGCCATGAGGGTGCCGGTAAGAAGGACTGACAGCGCCAGAAGATTGAGCCTCACCCCTCCTTTCTTGAATGAAGAAAAAAATCCGGGACCCACCTGTACGCCGAGGGAATATATGAACAGGACCAGACCGAAATTCTGCATTATTGACAGCATGTCAGGATTGATAGCAAGGCCGAGATGCCCTGCAATGATGCCTGAAAAGAAGACTAAGGTCACTCCCAGGGATACTCCGAAAATCTTGATATTTCCAAGAGCAATGCCAACTGCACAAATCAGGCAGAGGACCACAACTCCCTGAATGAAAGTCTGTTGCGTAAATATATCAGTAAACCATTCCATGTTGAGACTCTTCTAATACAATATCAGACCGGCTATTCCTCCGGCTATGATGACGAGGATGGGATTGACCTTCTTCCACAGGCTCACGACAAAGGCGGTTGCGAAAAGCATCCAGCTTTTCCAGTCCGGGAAGTTCTCCGGGGTTATCAGGATGATGGCTGCGGCACCGATAAGACCGGTCACGGCAGGTTTCAGACCGGACATCACTCCGGTAAAAATGGAGTTGCTGCTGAATTTTGTATAGACCCGGCACAGGGCAAGAACAATCATGAATGAAGGCAGAACGATGGCAAAGGTTGCCGTCAACGAACCCAGGAAACAGAGGAATTCGCCGGCTCCGCTATTCTGCAGGACGTCATATCCGACATAAGTGGCACAATTGATACCAATCGGACCGGGTGTCATCTGCGAAATCGCAACGATATCTGTGAAGGTACTTTCGTCAATCCATTGGTGGACGGTTACAACCTGTCCCTGGATGAGGGAAAGCATCGCATACCCGCCTCCGATAGTGAAAAGGCCGATGACGAAGAATGTCATAAATAGTTCAAGGAAAATCATGGCCTGTCCTCCTTGTTCCTGTTTTCCGCCCAGAAGCTGACTGCCAGGGAAATGATGATGACGCTCATCAATATATATATAGGGGAAATACCCATGAATGCAACCGGTATCATTGCTGCAACAGTAATCAGCCATGCCCACCAGGTTTTGTTGGCCTTCTTTGCCATATCCAGCATCGGTATTGCGATAAGTGCAACCACCACGGGGCGTATTCCCTTGAACATCCGGATTACAATCGGGTTGTCACGGAATCCGGAAAAAAGAGCGGCAATGGCAAGTATGATGATGAATGAGGGGAGGATGCTTCCGAGGGTTGCGACGATGCTGCCCTTGACTCCGCGCAGGCGGTAGCCGGTGAAAATGGATATGTTCACGGCAAGAAGCCCGGGGGCCGCCTGGGCCAGGGCGACGATGTCTGTGAAATCTTCTTCCTGCAGCCAGCCTCTTTTAACGATTTCCTGTTTTATTATAGGAAGCATCGCATAGCCTCCGCCTATGGTGAATGCTCCTATTTTTGCAAAAATTGAGAATATTTGGAGGTATGAAACCATAATTTTTCGGTTATTTGAGCCTTTCGGCTGCAAAAGTAGAAAATTTTCGCAAAAAAAGTACGAAAAAATTTGGAGGATAAAAAAAAGTCCGTATCTTTGCAGCCCGTTTGAGAGAAAACGGTAACAAAAGAGATCTTTGAAAAGACTGGTTTAACAAGTACAAGAAGCAAGTACCGAGAAACTAAAGAAATCGAGAAGCGTTAATTCTTTT
>CALZOR010000064.1 GCA_945827785.1 uncultured Bacteroidales bacterium
AACCTTTTGCAGCTGTTTCGAAATCAGAAGCCACGGCAATCAGAATGTTGATGGCAACGATTACAAAAGGAAATGGCTTGAACCAGTGCTGTTTGCCTATGCCCCATCCATACTTGATCATCATGAATCCTATACATCCCGCCAGAGCTGCATAGATTTTGGCATAATGGAACCAACCATTCATGTAGAGGTAGGTTTGGTTGTTCAATGCCCATTCGGCTCCGACTGCCACGCCAATCTGGATGGCAACAAAATAAACTGTCAGAATTGCCGGCAAGGCAAAAAACATAACTGCACCGCCGAATTTGGTCTTACGTGCGAACTCATTTAGAAGGATCAGGCCGACAAGAACGCCAATCATGGCTATCCATTGATAGATGGCCGCATCTCCATAAACATGAAACAACATAATATTAAGTTTAAATGGTTATTGTTGAAGTGTTATAATCGAAGCAAATATATGTTTTTTTCTCGTCGGTTATTCAAAAAAGACGAAAAAAGTATTCCAAAATAACAACATTTAGACTTATATGCACCTACAAATGTAATCCAGGACTTTATTATTGCCCAATATACTCAATAGAGGAATTAATAGTTCCATTCCGGCAATTGGGAAAAGATTTGCGACATTGATATTTTTTCAATAATTTCGCAGCAAATTTGATTTTATCAAAATTTTAGACACACCACAAAGAATAATAACCGATTAATAACAAGAAACATATCATAACATTCTTTGATAGCATGAAAAAACTTTCATATATAATTGCCGTTGCTTGCGCATTTTCTTCATGTGGGAAATTAGGAGTTGATAATTGGCAGGAGATAGTCAGCAATTCTTCTTTCGGCCAGATGTTGAATGGAAAAATTGACCAGAATCATAGCTGGAACCTGGCTACACGTGCAAGTATCGACATAACGACAGGCAAGGGTGGCATTATTGAAATCTATGGTCTGTCGGGAGGAAAGTCCTGCCTTATGGCACGGTATAATGCTGTCGCAGGAAGTAACACTTTCGAATTTGACATTGCATACGGTGTACAGAATGTGTATGTCGCTTCCTATGGTGACCGGAAGGTGCTTGAAGGCAAAGTGGGATCATCAGTGGATTTCACAAAAAACACTTCTACCAAAACCGTCTTCACAGATGCAGGCACATCTTTCACGGTCAGTGAACTTGATAGTTATAAGGAATTCCTGAATATCGGCAGTTTTGTAGCTGATGCCCACAATACCACAAAACAAGGCCTGTTCACAACCGATAACGGCCACTTTACTCTCCATCCTGTCCATTTCCAGCAGAACTATACTGAAAAGGGCATGTTCACTTACGGTATTTATTACCAGAAAGACGGCAACCTCGTGTATCAGCCTGTATATTCACCTGACAATCAAGAATTTACTCAAATAAGGCATTCCGACCCTAATGGTTCTTGGGTTGGCGACTGGACCAACTGCGAGCCTAATGGAACATGGAGTGGAAACGACCGCCGTTCCAAAGGAATCGTTGTCAATGTGCCGGCAGGAGTCAAATTCGGATTCTACGTCCGCATGCTGGACTGGGGCGGAGAATTCACTGTTTATTCCGAAGCAGACAGGAATCAGGATTCCATGTACGACCAGTGGAATAAACGGGAAGTTGCCAAGACAGAATATACTTCATTCTGGACTGAGGGTATCAACGATTACCTGAGTTTCAGGGCTGAGGCTTCTGCATACAATGATTCATATAATGGAATGGTGTTCGCGTCAGAGGGCTTGCTGAAAGCTGACGGCAGCATTGCCGATGTTGTGGATACACCTCGTGAAAGTAGCAGCTGGATTCTCGCCTGCGAGGACCTCGGCAGCAAGGCAGACTGCGATTTCAACGACATCGTGTACCGTATCGAATATGTAGCCGGAGAACAAAATGCAAAAGTAACACCTCTTGCTGCGGGCGGTACCATCCCTGCATACCTTATGTATAAGGGCAAGATATATGGTCCGGAGATTCATGCTTCTTTCGGCAAGCAGACGAAAGAAATGGCAAACACTTACAAGGGTGTAGCGCATGTCGATGCCGAGTCATTCACTGTCCCGGTAGGCTCTGATTTCACAATGAGCAGCACAGACATGGGAGGTTTTGCTATAAGCGTAGGCGAAGGAAAACAATCAGTTATCGCATCCACCGAAGATACAATAATACCTTATATGATTTGTATTCCAGGCAGCTACAGATGGAGTCTTGAGCGTGTTGCTATAGCGGATGCATATCCTGATTTCGCACTCTGGTGTGCAGACCACACTGCCATGACCGATTGGTATTGCCGACCTGTAGAGGATTTGGTTTACTGACCTTGCTCTTCTTCCTTTCGTTTTACCAAACGCAAATTATAAGTTTGCCCGACCTATTCATCCTCTACTTGAGCAACTAAACACCACTACAATTATCATTTTGTTCACAAGAAGGGCATTAGCCCCGAGGGGTCTCGGGGCTGGTTGAGAAATCCTACTCGACAGGTATCTGAATGACAGAAACTCATTTCTCAGGATCGTCCTGATTCCAAGGACCGTCAATATAGCTGAAACGTGGGGCACCTGAGATGCGCATGCCCTGCGATTCAAGATAGGTCACAGCCTCGGTAAAGGATTCGAAAAACCTGTCCACTCATCCACATATATTTGAAAAAGTTTTATAACTTTGAGGGGATAATACTTTGACTGATGACTTACATAGCTTTACCGGATGAAAGCAGAACCAGAAGGCTGGTCTTCTATCTTGCGATGGAAGAATATGTTGCAGCACATCTGGACAGTCTGCTAAAGGGAAGATCCCTGAAAGAGGCCTTTTTCTTGTGGCAGGTGGAGCCGACTGTCATTTTCGGCAGGAATCAGGTGATGGAGGCTGAGGTGAATATCGAATACTGCAAGCAGAACGGTATCAACCTTTTCAGACGCAAGAGTGGCGGAGGATGTGTGTATTCCGACAGGGGCAATATCATGCTCTCATATATCACTGACTCAACATCAGTCGGTTTTACATTTGAAAAATTCCTTCAGAGAGTTGCCCTGACTCTCCGTCATGCAGGACTGAATGCATCAACCTCGGGCAGGAATGACGTGCTGGTGGATGGAAAGAAAGTGTCCGGGAATGCCTTCTTCCTCCTGCCAAAGTCGAGCATTGTACACGGCACCATGCTTTTCGATAGCGATTTCGATGCACTTTCCAGGGCAATCACCCCTTCACAGGCCAAGATTGAAAGTAAGGGAGTGGATTCCGTACGCAGGCATGTGACCAATCTCAGACCATATTTCATGGCGGCACACACGCCGTGGCAAAGGACCCTTTCAGATATCAGGACATTCAAGCACTTCCTTGTCAAGGAATTCTGCGGGTTGAGCAGTGAATATGAAGAAGGTGAAAGGATTGATTATATCATCCTGACCAGCAAGGATATAGAAGAAATAGAAAAAATTGAGGCGACATATCTTGACCCTGCATTCCTGGAAGGAAGGAACCACCGCTATTGTGCCATTCGCAACTGTAGGATTGAGGGAATCGGTGAGTTCGAGGTGAAATATCAGATGAGCGGAGGTCAAATCGAAGAATGCTTTGTCAGCGGGGATTATTTCAGCATCAGGGAAGGGCTTGAGCAATGCCTGACCCAGGCACTCAAAGGCTGCAGGGACAACTATGAAGAAGTGACCGGAGCTCTCCGGGACGTGGATCTGGGACAATATGTCAGCGGACTTACATCGGAGATATTGACAGAGAATCTGTATAAACAAAATAACCAATAACTTATAAAATATGGAAGAGAACCTCAAAAAGACCTGCCTGTGGGAAAAACATGTTGCCCTTGGGGCTAAAATGAGCCCTTTTGCCGGATTTGACATGCCTATACAGTACAGTTCAATCATTCTGGAACACAATGCGGTAAGGGAAAAGGTCGGGATGTTCGACGTAAGTCACATGGGAGAGATTTTCGTCATCGGACCTGATGCAGAAAGTTTTGTAAACCACATATTTACAAATGAAATCCGAGGATTCGAGGCCGGCAAGGTCCTTTACGGGATGATGTGCCGCGAGGACGGCGGAGTTGTGGATGACCTTCTGGTTTACAGGGAGTTCGAACCTGAGCATTTCCTTCTTGTCGTGAATGCGGCAAATATTGACAAGGATTTTCAATGGATCATGTCGCAGACGGACGGATATGACGTCAAGGTCGTAAATGAATCCGAAAAATGGGGACAGATTGCCGTACAGGGCCCGGAAGCCGAGGAAATTGTAACACGGGTTCTCGGTCTTGAGGAAGCCTCAGCTCTGACATTCTATACATACTGCGAATCTTCATGGAAGGGAGAAAGGATGGTTCTCAGCCGTACAGGATATACAGGAGAGGACGGCTTTGAAATCTATACATCCCCTGAAGGCATAATCGAAATCTGGGATATCCTCATCAGGGAAGGAGTCGTTCCATGCGGACTCGGCTGCCGCGACACCCTCCGCTTCGAAGCAGGGCTTCCTCTGTATGGAGATGAACTTGCAGACAATATCACCCCTGTCATGGCAGGCCTCGGCATGTTCTGCAAACTTGAGAAGGAATTCATCGGAAGGGATGTACTCGTAAAGCAGAAGGCAGAGGGAGTAAAAGAAAAACTCGTGGGACTCGAGGTGCTGGACAAGGCAATTCCGCGTGCCGGATATGACGTCCTCGACCCGGAAGGCAAGAAAGTGGGTGTCGTAACAACTGGCTATCACTCAATTACTTTGGACAAGAGCATCTGCTTTGCCTTCGTTGAGACTTCGCAGGCGGCCCTGGGAAACAGCCTTCAGGTCCAGATCAGAAAAAAGGTCTTCCCGGCTGTGGTGATAAAGAAAAGGTTCTACCAGACAAAATACCGTAAATAAATATACCACATAATATAAACAAGACTAAACTTCATAATTATGAGCAAAATTATCAACGGTCTCAAGTACAGCGAGACACACGAATGGGTTAAAATTGAAGGCGATATCGCAATCATCGGCGTTACTGACTATGCACAGAAGGAAATGGGTGACATCACTTATGTAGATATGCCTGATGCCGGGGAAGTCGTGGAGAAAGAGGAAGAATTCGGAGCGCTCGAAAGTGTGAAAGCTTCAAGTGACCTCTTCAGCCCTGTCAGCGGAACTGTAGTGGAGCGCAACGATGCTTTGGAAGATGCGCCTGAACTTGTGAATGAAGACCCTTATGGCAACTGGATTATCAAGGTTCAGATGAGGAATCCGGCAGAGCTCGACGAACTCATGGATGCAGAAGGATACAGGGACATGATTGGTGAATAGGCCATGGGAAAATTTCCGTATTTTCCTCATACTGAGGAAGATGTAAAACAGATGCTCGACAGGGTGGGACTCCCCTCCCTCGAAGGGCTTTACAGCGATGTCCCTGAAAGGTTCATCTATTCAAAAGAATATGACCTGCCGGAGGCAATGACGGAGCAGCAGATTCGCGAGCATTTCGAGGAACTCTGCAGCAGAAACAGCAAGCTGAAAATCTTCGCCGGAGCAGGTGCATACGACCACTACACCCCGGCCGTAGTACCTTACCTCGCCTCAAGGAGCGAGTTCAGCACTGCCTACACGCCGTATCAGGCAGAAATCTCACAAGGCACGCTGAGATATATTTTCGAGTACCAGAGCCTGATATGCGAACTGACCGGGATGGACATTTCCAACGCGTCGATGTATGACGGTCCTACGGCCGCTGCTGAGGCTGCCATGATGGCTCTTTCATGCACCAAACGCAAATCGAAGGTCCTGCTCTCCGAGACCTTGCTACCGCAGGTCCGTGAAGTTGTCAGGACTTATGCCGGCTATCACGGAATCGAAATCGGCATGATTGCCCAGAAAGACGGACAGACCAGCGCTGAGGCACTTGCTGAAGCTCTTGAGGGCGGAGACGTTGCCGGCGTAATCTTACCTTCCATCAACAGATTCGGAATAATTGAAGACCTGAGCGGCTTTGCAGATGCAGCCCATGCAGCCGGAGCCGTTGCGGTATGCTACTGCGACCCTTCGGCCCTTGCAGTTGTTCGCACCCCTGGAGAATGGGGCTTCGACATTGCTGTCGGCGACGGACAGAGCCTCGGACTTCCGCTTTGCTATGGAGGTCCTTCAGTCGGTTTCATGGCATGCCGCAAGGACTATGTACGCAAGCTGCCGGGAAGAATCGTGGGGCAAAGCGTTGATGCTCAAGGAAAACGATGCTTTGTTCTTACCCTTCAGGCCCGGGAGCAGCATATCCGCAGGGAAAAAGCCACGAGCAACATATGTTCCAACCAGAGTCTCATGGCCCTATATGTAACTATCTATCTGTCACTTATGGGACCTGCAGGACTTCGCAAAGTCAACGAGGTTTCCGCCTTCAAAGCGCACAGCCTCAGGGAAAAATTGCTTGAAACAGGACTTTTCGAGAACGTATTTGACAAACCTTTCCTCAAGGAATTCGTGCTGAAACCCCTCTGCGACCCTAACAAGTTGCACAAGGCTCTTCTGGACAAGGGATTCTTCGGCGCCCTTCCGACAGAAGAAGGCTATGTAAGTTTCTGCGTTACGGAAAAACGCAGCGCCGGGGATATTGACAAACTGATTGAGACTTTGAAGGAGGCACAGCTATGAAATATTATGACAAACTGATATTCGAGCTTTCAAAAGAGGGACGCTGCGGCTTCTCCCTTGACGGCAAGGCCTCTGAAGGATATCTTGAAAGCATTATCCCTCAAGCACTTGCGCGTGGATCAAAGCCAAGGCTACCAGAAGTAAGCGAGGTTGATGTAGTGAGACATTATACCAATCTCTCGCAGATGAACTTCGGTGTGGATACAGGGTTCTATCCTCTGGGAAGCTGTACCATGAAATACAATCCGAAAATCAATGAGGAAGTTGCATCAATGAGCGGATTTGCTGCCCTCCACCCTCTTCAGGACGAGGAAAGCGTTCAGGGCGCTCTCGAAGTGTACTGGAAGATGGAGAAGATGCTTTCCGCAATCACAGGAATGTCGGCATTCACCCTCAACCCATGCGCCGGAGCCCACGGAGAACTCACCGGTCTTATGATAATGCGCCGCTACCACTTACTGCGCGGCGACATGAAAAGGACCAAGGTCATCGTTCCGGACAGCGCACACGGTACGAACCCGGCTTCAGCGGCAGTCTGCGGACTGGATGTCGTTGTCGTCAAGTCAAAGGAAAACGGCCTTGTTGATGTGGAGGACCTGAAACCTCTGCTCAATGATGAGATTGCCGGAATAATGATGACAAACCCGAACACGCTCGGATTGTTTGAAAGCGAAATCGGAGAGATAGCTGACCTGGTACATGCATGTGGAGGCCTTTTGTATTATGACGGAGCTAACATGAACCCTCTGCTGGGAGTCGTTCGTCCGGGAGACATGGGATTCGACATCATGCACCTGAATCTTCACAAGACATTCTCGACCCCTCACGGAGGAGGCGGTCCGGGAAGCGGCCCTGTAGGAGTAGCGACAAGGCTTGAAAAATGCCTGCCGGGCCCTCGCGTAATCCAGGCCGAAGACGGGAAATTCCACATTGAGCATATCTGGGAGGAGTCTGCCGGAAGAGTGAGCTCTTTCATGGGCAATTTCGGAATCATCCTCAGGGCCTACGCCTACATCCTGTCCCTGGGCAAGGAGCACATTCTGAATGCAGGTAAATTTGCAACCCTCTCAGCCAACTACATCAAGGAAAGCCTCAAGGATTGCTACAAGCTGCCGATTGAAAGAATATGCAAGCATGAATTCGTATTTGACGGCCTTATAAACGACGGGGCACGCCCTGCATCGGTTGCAGAAGACGGTACTCCGGTAGAGGCGGTTGCCGGAGCAACGACTCTGGATGTGGCTAAAAGGCTGCTTGACTACGGTTTCCATGCCCCTACCATCTACTTCCCTCTCCTGTTCCATCAGACAATCATGATTGAGCCGACAGAGACGGAATCCAAGGAAACGATTGACGCATTCATAGATGTAATGAGGAAGATTGCAGCGGAAGCAGCTGAGAATCCTCAGCTGCTCAAGGGAGCGCCACACAACACTCCTATAGGAAGGCCGGATGAGACTCAGGCTGCCCGCCATCCTATCCTCAAATATTGGGATTGCTGATTCTGTGATACCATATATGGTTGATATTATGGAACCCAAGAAAAAAATAACTATAATCGGTGCCGGGCCGGGCGGTTATGAAACCGCCCTGGCTGCGGCTTCCTGGGGACTTGAAGTCGTCCTTGTTTCGGACTCCCCTGTCGGAGGGGTGTGCCTGAATGAAGGTTGTATCCCCACCAAGACATTCTGCAGGAATGCCGAATTGCTTGATAATCTGAAGGATGCATCTGAATTTGGAATCAGTACCGGGGAGATTTCTCTCGATTTTGCAAAAGTCATCGAAAGGAAGAACGCCGTGATTTCCCAGCTTCAGGGCGGAATCGAATTCCTTCTCAAGAGCAAGAATGTCAGGTTTGTCAGAGGACGTGCTGAATTAAAAGACAAGAATACCGTCATAGTACATTGCTCTGGCTCTGAATGCCCGACAAAAGAGGAAGGAACCGCCGCTGGTGAAAGCACTGAGGAAATTGTTTCTGACTTTATTGTGATTGCAACAGGCTCAGTATCAGCAACTCTGCCCATTACGGGAGCCGATGCGGAAGGTGTCGTGACTTCCAGGGAAATGCTTTCTTTGGACAGCATACCTCAAAGGCTTTGCATCATTGGAGCCGGAGTAATAGGCCTGGAATTCGCCTCGATCTTCAACAGTTTCGGCTCGGAGGTCACGGTTCTCGAATATTGCAAGGACATCCTGCCTCATTTTGACACCGACCTGGCAAAGAGGATGAAACAGGCACTCGGCAAAAAAGGCATAAAAATAGAAACCGGAGCCCAGGTCAAGGCCATTGAAAGAGCGGATACCGGTGGGAGCCTGAGCGTAATATACTCAAAGAAAGACATGGATTTATCTACTGAGGCAGACAAGGTTCTAATGGCAGTTGGAAGAAGACCTGCCGTTCAGTCATTGAATCTGGATGCGGTCGGAATCGAATATAGCCCGAAGGGAATAGTCACGGACTCAGATATGAGGACAAACGTCCCTAACATCTTTGCCATCGGCGACATCCGGGGAGGCATCATGCTCGCACATGCAGCGACCTTCGAAGGAAAGAGGGCCCTGAACGCGATACTTGCCGACATCAGGGAGGGCTCTCCGGAAGAGGGACGCATCCTCGACGGCATAGATTTCGGCATTATCCCGGCAGCGGTCTTCACAAGACCGGAAGTTGCCACAGTCGGGCTGACCGAGGAAGACTGCAAGGATAAAGGATTGAAAATCAAATGTTTGAAATCCATGTTCAGAGCAAACGGCAAGGCGGTTGCCATGGGTGAGGCCGACGGTTATTGCAAGATTATCACTGATGCCGAGGATGGCCGAATTCTTGGATGCCATCTCTTCGGACCTCATGCAAGCGACATCATCCAGGAAGTTGCGGCCCTGATGAACAAGAAGGCCACCATTGACGAACTGCGGGACATCATACATGCCCACCCTACCCTTTCGGAGGTGATTCTGAGTGCCGCAGGGATTTAGGAATCCTTTTTCTGCCTTGAAGGAGAAGGACGTCTGAAGACATTTGCGGAAATCAGGATTCCGAGGATAATTG
>CALZOR010000065.1 GCA_945827785.1 uncultured Bacteroidales bacterium
AGTGGCTGTCAAGCTGGCAGTCCATCAGAAGCACGTCATAACCCTTCGCCTTTGCGGCCTCGATGTATGAATACTGAGCTTCAGAATCCGTTGCATAAAGGAATACAACCTTCTTGTCCTTGTCTGTCTGCTCTCCCTCGATGGCCTTCTTGTAGTCTTCGATACTGAAATACTTGTCTTCGGTATTCTTAAGGAGAGCAAACTTCATTGCCCTGTCGCAGAATTTCTCTTCAGAGAGCATTCCGTACTCGATGAAGAGCTTGAGGTTGTCCCACTTGCTCTCCCACTGCTCCCTTTCGTTCTTGAAGATATCTTCCAGTCTGTCAGCGACTTTCTTGGTTATGTAGGTGGAAATCTTCTTCACGTTTGCATCACTCTGGAGGTAGCTCCTTGAAACGTTCAGAGGAATGTCCGGAGAGTCAATCACGCCGTGAAGGAGCGTAAGGAAGTCAGGGACGATATTGTCAACCGAGTCGGTCACGAACATCTGGTTGCAATAGAGCTGGATCTTGTTGCGGGATATCTCGACATTGTTCTTGATCTTCGGGAAATAGAGGATACCGGTGAGGTTGAAAGGATAATCCACGTTCAAATGGATGTAGAAAAGAGGATCCTCCTGCATCGGATAGAGGTTGCGGTAGAACTCCATATAGTCCTCTTCCTTGAGATCGGACGGTTTCTTAGCCCAGAGAGGTTCAATCTTGTTGATGACATTGTCCTTGTCAGTATCGACATATTTTCCGTCCTTCCACTCCTGTTCCTTTCCGAATATTACAGGTACCGGCATGAACTTACAATATTTGTTCAGCAGGCCCTGGATGCGGCTCTTCTCTGCATATTCCTTCTCTTCGTCGTCGATATAGAGGGTGATGACAGTTCCTCTGTCCTCCTTGTCACAAGCTTCCATCTCATAGGCAGGAGAGCCGTCGCACGTCCATTTCACGGCCTTCGCTCCTTCCTTCCATGAAAGTGTGGAGATGGTAACCTTCTTTGCAACCATGAATGCTGAATAGAATCCAAGTCCGAAGTGGCCGATGATGCTTGACAGCTGATCCTTGTATTTCTCAAGGAACTCGCCTGCTGAAGAGAAGGCAATCTGGTTGATGTATTTGTCAACCTCCTCCTCGGTCATACCAATACCATTATCTATGATTTTCAACACTTTAGCATCTTCATCGAGCTCAACCCGGACCTGGAGTTCACCGAGCTCGCCCTTGAATTCGCCTGAAGCGGCAAGGGCTTTCATCTTCTGTGTTGCATCGACTGCGTTTGCTACCAGCTCACGAAGGAAGATTTCGTGGTCTGAATAAAGGAATTTCTTGATCACCGGGAATATGTTCTCGGTGGTTACACCTATTTTACCTGTTGTTGCCATAATTATGTTTTTTATATTTTTGTTCTTTCATATCCCTCGACTTCGCTCGGGATGACACCCGGAGAATATATCCGGGATGACACCCGTAATGTCAAAATGCGTTCCAACAAAAAAAGACTGACGATTTGTCAGTCTTTTTTATTTATCTGTCATGAAAATTTATTTATACATGAACCTTTTAATACTCATCTTAGGAGTTTTCTCGAAAGGCTCGGAAACTCTTTCTGCCTTTGTAAGCTTGCTGTATGAAGGCATGGATTTGTTCACATCCGCAACGATGGCAGAGAGAACTGCAGTTTCATCAGCTCCGTCATTACTGAGCTTATCGCCATCAAGATATACAAGGGCAACAAGCCTTGCTCCTCTGTCAACAACCACTGATTCAACAACATAAGGCTGATTATTGACGACAGCCTCAATCTCTTCAGGATAGATGTTCTGACCATTGGCAGAAAGAATCATGTTCTTGCTGCGACCGCGGATAAAGATGTTTCCAGCTGCATCGATTACGCCGAGGTCTCCGGTATTCATCCAGCCATCAGCCGTAAAAGCAGCCTTGGTAGCTTCTTCATTCTTGAAATAGCCGCTCATGATATTGGTACCGCGGGCCTGAATCTCGCCGACGACTTTGAAAGGATCCTCAGAATCTATACGCACCTGAGCACAATCAACAGCTTTGCCGCATGAATGAGGAACAAATGACTGCCATGGAGCATAAGCGAGAAGAGGAGCTGCCTCCGTCATGCCGTAGCCGACGGTAAACGGAAGTTTGAATTTCTTGAACCACTTCTCGACATCCGGATTGAGAGCGGCACCACCCATGATGATGCTTCGCAGATTGCCGCCAAAAGCAGTGAGGAGAGTATTTCTTATCTTCTTGAAAATTAGCTGGTTGACTCCAGGGATTGCAGTCAGCACCTTCATGACTGGTTTGTTCAGGACAGGAAGAACCTTGCTCTTGAAAACCTTCTCCATGACAAGAGGAACCGTAATCATAAGGTATGGTCTGACCTCGGCCATAGCTGCCAGAAGCAGGGCCGGAGTAGGAGTCTTACCAAGGTAATATACGCTTGAGCCTCCGCAGAGAGGATAGATGCACTCGAACATCATTCCGTACATGTGGGCCATCGGAAGCATTGATACAATCTTGTCTCCCGGATATGAAGGAAGGTTGGTCTGGCCGAACTCCACATTCGCGCTGATGCACTCGTATCTGAGCATTACGCCCTTAGGAGCACTTGTAGTACCGGATGTGTAGTTGATGATTGCAAGGTCCTTGTCATTTCCATCAGGATAGCATACATCATCCTTGCCGAATCCATTCGGATATTTGGCCTTGAAAGTATCGTCAATTTTGGAGAATGCTGCTGTGATGTCTTCTTTTGCTGAATACAGAAGGGAGAAATCATTGGTCGAAACAACTGCCTTGACATTTGGCATCTTGTTGATGTCCAGCTTTTTCCATATATCGTTATCGGTCATCAGGGCAATACTCTCCGAGTGGTCCACCAATGCATTGACGCTTTCAGGATGGAAATCCGCAAGAATCGGGACGGCTACCGCCTCATAAGAATTGATTGCGAAAAGGCTGATTCCCCAGCGAGCTGAGTTCTTGGCACAAATGGCCACTTTCATTCCTTTTTTCAAGCCTGCAGCTTCGAAGAATATATGCAGACGGGCAATCTGCTCTGCAGTCTGTCCAAATGTAAATGATTCTCCACGGTAATTGCAAAGCGAAGGTCTGTCCCAATTCTGCTTGACAGCTTCTTCAAAACGTTTTAGATAATGCTTCATAGATATTAGTTTCAAATCGTGCAAAATTAAGCAAAAAAAATGACTCAGCCTTCATATTTCCAATGATTTTGACTAAGTTTGTGGGAAATGGCCAGAGGCAAAATTGACAGATTATGAGGAACATACCAATTGTAGCGCTTATATATGATTTCGACGGCACGCTTTCGCCGGGAAACATGCAGGAATTCGGGTTCATCCAGGCCATCGGGAAAAAGCCGGGGGAATTCTGGCAGGAAAGCGATGAGATTGCAATAGGGCAGGATGCCAGCAACATCCTCTCCTATATGAAACTGATGTTTGATGAAGCCCGGGAAGCCGGAATCAAACTGAGGCGAAGCGACTTCAAGAAGTTTGGTAAAAGCATTGAACTTTTTGACGGAGTAAAAGACTGGTTCCGTCTCGTTAATGCCTACGGACGTAGCAAGGGAGTGAAGGTCGAACATTATATCAATTCCTCAGGACTTGCGGAAATGATAGAAGGCACCCCGATAGCCAAGGAATTCAAGAGAATCTTTGCCTGTTCCTTCCTGTACAACAAAGCAGGAGAGGCAGAATGGCCCGGAGTTGCAGTGGACTACACAGCAAAGACGCAGTTCCTTTTCAAGATAAATAAAGGAATACTCAGCATCAGGGACAACAAGCTCGTGAACGAGAGCCAGGCCGAGGAGAACAAGAGGATTCCGTTCCCGCACATGATCTATTTCGGTGACGGAGAGACGGATGTCCCGTGCATGAAGATAGTCAAGATGTTCGGAGGACATTCAATAGCCGTTTACAACCAGAAGAACATCCATAAGAAAGATGTGGCAAAAACTCTGTTCAAGCAGGGACGCGTCAATTTCATCACTCCTGCCGTCTATACGAAGGACAGCAGGACCTACAGGATCGTGTGCGCGATAATAGACAAAATCAAGGCCGATTACTCTCTGGCGCTGCTGGCCAGGAGCAAATAGCCTTGATTTTAGATTTCTCCACGCGCTCCGCTTGGTCGAAATGACAGGTGGAGCGCTTGGTCGAAATGACAGGTGTGTCACTTGGTCTGAGTGACAGGAGGGCGCTACAAACAGTTTACAGTCAGTTTTGCGTAGGCTCTTTCCACCTTGGCGAGGGCTTTTTCAACGGTTTCATCTGTTGCCAGGAGAACACCCACCCTGCGGTGACCTGCGATTTCAGGCTTTCCGAATATCCTGATCTGAACGCCAGGTTCCTCAAGAACTTTATCCAGGTCGCAGAACTCATATTCCTTTGTATTTCCCTCCACTACAATTGCTTTAGATGCCGACGGGCCGTAAAATCTGACCTCCGGAACAGGAAGGCCGAGGATGGCACGTGCATGAAGGGCAAACTCAGACATATCCTGCGAAATCATCGTAACCATTCCCGTGTCATGAGGACGAGGAGATACTTCGCTGAAAATCACGTCATTGCCAGTCACGAAAAGTTCTACGCCGAAGATACCGTAGCCTCCGAGAGCGTCGGTTATCGCCTTTGCAATGTGCTGAGCCTTTCTCATGGCTTCATAAGTCATCATCTGAGGCTGCCATGACTCACGGTAATCACCATCGACCTGATGATGTCCGATCGGATTGAGGAAAGTCGTACCGGCACAATGGCGGACTGTGAGCAGAGTGATTTCATAGTCAAATTTTACAAAACCCTCAACTATGACCTTTCCGCTGCCGGCGCGTCCTCCCTCCTGTGAGATATGCCATGCGCGGTCGATGTCTTCAGGCGATTTCACAGTGCTCTGGCCATGTCCGGAAGAACTCATAACTGGCTTTACAACGCATGGGATGCCGATTTCGGATACAGCTTTGTCGAACTCCTCGCGAGTGGAAGCGAAGCGGTATGGGGATGTCGGAAGACCTAGGGTTTCAGCTGCAAGCCGGCGAATGCCTTCACGGTTCATTGTCAGGCGGGTTGCATTTGCAGTCGGAACCACATTGAAGCCATCCTGTTCCAGTTTGACAAGCCTGTCTGTTGCGATGGCCTCGATTTCAGGTATGATGTAATCCGGTTTCTCTTCACGAATAACTGCCTCAAGAGCATCGCCATCAAGCATTGACAGCACATGCGAACTATGGGCGATGTGCATTGCCGGTGCATTTGCATATTTGTCAAGTGCAACTACCTCAACCCCATAACGCTGGAGTTCGATTGCAACCTCCTTTCCGAGCTCGCCTGATCCGCAAAGAACGGCTTTTTTCCCTGATTTGGTGAACGTTGTTCCGATTTTTGTCATTTTGATTTGATTTTGATTTATTTATTTAGATTTTTCGACTTCGCTCGACATGACAATCGAAAGCGAGACATGGCAAGTAGTTATTTGCCGTAACGTTTCAGAATGGTTTCCCCGTAGGCATCGATGCGTCTGTCGCGGAAGAACGGCCAGCCCCTGCGGACATACTCAGTCCTGCCAAGGTCGATTTCCACGACCTTGATTCCTTCCTCGTCTTTACCGAATTCGGCAAGCAGTTCTCCCTGAGGGCCGGTTGCAAATGACCTTCCCCAGAACTGGATGCCTTCGGTGTTGCCGCTCGGATCATCTTCATGACCTGTGCGATTGACGGTAATTACAGGGAGCCCGTTAGCGACAGAATGGCCTCTTTGCACAAGCTGCCATGCATCGCTCTGGACCTTCTGCTCCTCAAGAGGGTCTGTCGCAACGCCACCAATGGCTGTCGGGTAAATCAGCATCTGTGCTCCGTTGAGTGCCATGCAGCGTGCTGCCTCAGGATACCACTGGTCCCAGCACACAAGTACTCCTAGTGTGCCAACTGAAGTCTCGACCGGTTTGAACCCGAGGTCGCCGGGAGTGAAATAGAATTTCTCGTAGTAGCAAGGGTCATCAGGGATGTGCATCTTCCTGTATTTGCCTGCTATGGTTCCGTCTTTTTCTATAACCACGGCTGTGTTGTGATATATGCCTGCGGTCCTGCGCTCAAAGAGTGAAAGAACGAGAACGATTCCGAGTTCCTTGGCTAGGGCGCCGAATGTCTCTGTCGAAGGGCCAGGAATAGGCTCTGCAAGGTCACAAAGGGCTGCATTTTCTGTCTGGCAGAAATAAACGGAATTATGAAGTTCCTGAAGGACAACGAGTTGTGCTCCTTTCTCAGCACATTTACGGATATTGCTCTTCAGCTTTTCAATATTTGCCGGAATGTCTGTCGTACAGCTTTGCTGGACCATTCCTACCTTAAGTGTTTTGGATGTCATATATTTTATTTTTTATTTCCTTAAAAAACCCTCCGGGAACTGCATAGTGATACAATGGAGGGAACCGTGCCCCGAAAGCAGCGGACGGCAGTCAATCACGACGACCTCCCTGTCAGGGAAAGCTTCCTGCAGGCGCTTCCTTGCAACCTCATCCATAGGCGAACCAGCTCCAGGGAGCAGTACTCCCCCATTGACTATCAAGAAGTTGGCATAAGAAGCCGGCAATCTGTAGTCGTCCAGATAAAGCGGTTCCGGAAGCGGAAGCGGAATGAGATTGTACCTCTTGCCGTCGAGAGTCCTGAACTCGCGAAGCTGCCTCTCCATCAGAGCAAGCGGCTCATAATGAGGATCATCCGGGTCGGTACACTGCATGTATGCAATGGTGTCCGGAGAACAGAATCGTGCCAGGATATCCACATGGCTGTCGGTGTCATCGCCTATTATCGTGCCATGGTCCAGCCACAGAATTCTTTGCAGTCCGAAAGCCCCGCAAAGTTCCTCCTCGATTTCCTCTTTGGAAAGATATTCATTCCTGTTCACGGAGCAGAGACATTCCGTGGTGGTGAGCATGGTGCCGCATCCATCACTGTCGATGCTGCCGCCCTCGAGGACATAAGGTCTCATGTCAACACCCATCACATCCCCGGCAAAAGCTCCTGCATCAAATATGTTCCTCGTAATGCGGTTGTCAAGGTTGGAGGCGAATTTCAATCCCCATCCGTTGAATACGAAATCATACAGATATTTCTCACCCTCATCTCCCCATACACTGATTCCTCCATGGTCACGGGCCCATGTATCATTTAGAGGAGTTTCGTAAAACGCAATCCTGTCAAGGTCAATATCAAGGCCTTTCTGAGCTGAAATCCTGACTATGTCAGACTTGCACTCTTCTATGTCCCGTGTTGCAATAATCAGCTTTTCAAAGCGAAGAATGTTATATGCAATCTCCACATAGCAGCCCAGTACATTCTCAAGTTCATACCACTCTGTATCGCAGTGCGGCCATGTCAGCTGGACGCCATCCTGCCTTTCCCATTCTGCCGGTAGTCTCATCAAAAATCCATTTAAAATTTACCGCTCGCAAAAATAGTAAAAAAAGCAGGATGTAGCAATCATGGTTTTATCAAATTTTTTCTAATTTTTAATAATTCTAATTTGGAAATATTAAAATAATACTTATTTTTGCATCGGAAAGGATGAGACAATACATCACTCAGACTTTTCAAACGCATATTATAATACAAACATTATCAAGAAAAGGAGACATTATCATGAGAAGTATTACAACATTTGATTTGCAGTATGCACACAGATTCTATGGTTTTCAGGGCGAGGCTCAGTACCTCCACGGACACACAGGAGTCCTTACCATCGAAGTTGAAGACAGCGTTAATCCGGGAGTGAACATGGTTTACCCATGCAACGAGATCCAGAAAGTAGCATGGAGCCTTCTGAAGAATTTCGACCATGCTCTCATTCTTCGCGAAGATGACCCTCTGCTTCCTGCAATTCTTGACGTATATGAGAAACAGGGCATCAGAAACGGTCACCCTCAGAATATCATGAAGGGCGAAGCGTTCAAGACTGAGCTTGCAACTGCCTACCCTGATGCACGTCTTGTCGTGACCAAGGAAACAATGACAGTTGAAGGCATGATCAAGATTGTCTATGACCTGCTCAAGGACAAACTCAACATTGCAAAAATCACCTTCACCAGCGGAGTAAACGCAGCATCAGCGGAGTTCGACACCAAAAACAATATCGACCGCTGCCCTCTCTGCGGCATCGCCCTCGATGAAAACGGTGTTTGTCCTAAATGCGGTTACCGCAAATAGTTTTGTACTGCGGGATTCAAGGCAGAACTGACTAAAGTAGAGGCTGACGGGAAAGCGGCATAGTCATGCAACGGGCTCCGCCGCCTCCGCGCGGAAGTTCGCTTCCGGAAATTGTCACTGCACAAGGTGTAGAGCCGAATACCGTGGAATCTTTAAGGCCGGATATGAAATCAGCAGCACGGACGATTTCAAATCCGGCCTTTGACAATTCTTCCAGCGTGTGCACATTCCGGGCATAAGTGAGCACCTTGCCGGGCGCAAATGAGAAGAAGTTTGCGCCGCTGTGCCACTGCTCTCTCTCCTGGTCCCACTCATCATCACCACCGCACACTATCGGCTTGAGGTCCATGCCCAGGCTCCTCAGTGCAGGCAAAAGGCCAGATACCGGTCTGATTGAAGTTACAGTACCGTCATCAATGGTAATCTGGACTGTCTGATACTGATTGGACTGCATGATCAGAGGCTTGAAAACCATGCATTTGTCTCTGTCAAGAAGAGTGAAGACCATATCAAGATGAATGAATGATTCCGGCTCGGAAGGAAGCTGCTGCACCAGGATATGGCTTCTTCCGGCAGGAGCACAATGGCGGAAACGTTCCACTATGAAATCAATGCCTTGTGAGGTCGTACGCACACCGTTTCCGATTATCAGGATGTCCTCACGGGCAACCAGGATGTCCCCGCCCTCCATTATCACTTTGGAGCCGGCACCCTGAAAGTCATTGGCATCCACGACATTGCAGACAAATGCACCACTGTCCCTGTATATGGCATTCATAATCAGGGACTCTCTCATTCTCACCTTGTTAGCCATCCGGCACACAAGCACATTGTCACCTATGGTCACTGCGGCATCGCGGGTAAAATAGAAATTATATAGAGGATAAAGGGCATAGTACTCATTCTTCAGATAGGAAGTCAGGGTATCTATCCTGGCGGGCAGGCCTTCAATGAGCACACTCGCAAGTTCCCTGGATGACATGAGCATCAGCGACTCCAAATAGGAAGTTGCATCCTCCGACACGCATATCCTCCTGACCAGGTCCTCACGGGCCTTAGGTTTATCCAGCACCTTGACCAGCAAGTCCATGACCTCGAATACCCTGCATATTCTGGACAAGGTTCCGGACAGAAGGGAATATTCTTCCCGGGCAATTGAAAGGTTCAGAATGTCACTGTAAAGGGCCCTCTGCACATTGCGAGGCGTCATGTTCTCCACCTCCGTTCCCGGACGATGAAGCAGCACTGCATCAAGGGTTCCAATCTCCGAATGGACATTGATCTCTACCTTCGGAGCATCCATACTGTTCAAACTATCCATATAGCGATTCAATTAACCATACTCAAGTTTCGCAAGTGATAACTTATTATGGTCCTGAAGGTTGTGCCGCTTG
>CALZOR010000066.1 GCA_945827785.1 uncultured Bacteroidales bacterium
CTCATAGGTACTTCCTATGGTATCGCCGCAAATTGCTCCGAACATATTTCTACTCTCCTATTCTTAAAATTCCAGTCTTGAGCTCGTTGTACTTTTCCTTGTTGAAGCGATAGCTCACAGGAATCCTGCTCGATGCTCCGGCGACAAGAATGTTGGAGGTGATGGCCATGGCTTTCATACTGTCGGGCCATTTCATCTGCTGCTCGGATGAATCTCCTGAATGTTTCATCGTTCTATGTGTTTATGCTGCAAATATGCAACTCTCCACTGCAATAATTTGGCAGGGCAAAAATTACTCAGGAATAATCAGGACTGCCAAATTCTTGCGGTGAAAGCTGTTTCCTTTGTCCCGTAAACCCAATCGATTACAATTCTGACAATTCCCGGAAATGCTCATCAGGATCTCGGCAATCACTGACTTTGCACCATGGAACTGAAAATCCTGCATCTGCCCGACACCCACGGGGTACACCGTCGCGTCGTGGAATACAAAGTCCCTGCAGATGTACTTCTCCACATCGGCTATCCATGTGATGAACGCCTTCAGCGACGAGCATTATTGGGCCAACACCTTCACATCCACATCCCATAATGCCTGGAAGGGACACGCCTTTGAACGGGTTTGCCTTCAGCACGTTCCGCAGATAAAGGCTGCACTTGGCATAGCCGGTGTACAGACAAACGTTTGCTCCTGGTTCTCGCGAGGTACAGAGGAAAGACGCGGAGCACAGATTGACCTTGTGATGCAACGCATCACCAGCAATACCCGCTAATCTTTACAATGCGTATATCTGATGCCTTTTCCAGGACAAAGGTAGAATCATTGCTGAAGTTTTGTAAATTCGCAAGTATAAATCCCGCAAAAAATGAAAATAGATCTTGACTATTCGTCCTTTTGTAACACCTACTATAAGGATGCAGAAGAGGTGGCAGATATAACTATTGCAGAGCATATCAAGAAGCATGGCCAGTTGAACCCATATATTGATGTTGACGTGGTCAAGGATCTTGGAATATCCTATGGCCTGGAGAAGGTGTACAACACCTATGACGTTGACCATGAGAGTAAAGCAGGCGTCAAGACATTTCTTTCCACGGTAGTTCATAATTGTGTCCTTACAGAACTCGGGAAGGAGTCAACTGCTGTCGGGGCGAAGAAACGCACCGGAAAGTCTATGGATTCCATGCTTGTTGCTGCTACCATCGAGGGCAACTACACTTCCCTGGAATCATTCAGCGAGACATTCCGGACTCCCGGCAGATTCAAAAAGAAAGAAGATTTGATTGCAGAGATGCTCGACTGCCTCAAGAAACTAAACGGCGTAGATCAGGTAATCCTAGGATGCTGGATGGTTTATCCCAAGGGAGAGTATACTGACATGGCTATTGAAGAATTAGGTTGGGACAATAATAAACGCACCAGAAACGTGGTGAATGTCCGGTGCAACCGTGCCATAGCAATGCTAGGAAAGATGCTGGAAGATTATCGCATCGTATATATCAGTGCATCCTGCGAAAGGGCGCGCGATTCAAGTAATTCAGGTCCGAAAGCAAAAAGCGCCCTTGATTACAACTTCATCCGCAGGCGTCAGCGTGCCGCAAAGAAAGCCATTACAAGTCGGCTTGACTACGCAAGCCTGGCGAAGACTTTGGCTTGTAAACTGGGATATTAAAAATAAGTCGTAAATATGCAGCCAGTCTAGTGCCCGTATAGACTTTGTCGCTATACCATGCACTTTAAAACGTGCAAAGTCGGTCCGCAGCACTTTCTCGCCGAAGTCCACCTGGGTTTTCTCGCCGTACTCGCAGTCAGGAGCCTTGGACATCTACCGACCACATTCCTGCACCTTGGGAAGATCCTCCCGGTCCCGCACCAGACGCACCGTATTGTACACGGTACGCTCTGACACTTCCGGCAGTTCCGGGAAATGCTCCTTCAGACGATCATGGATCTGGGCTGCAGACAAGAAGGGGCTGTCCTGCAGTAACTGTTTGATGAAGCCCTCGAAAGCTTCCAACTTACGTTTCCGGCGAATGATTTCGCTGAAAATCAATCCCTCAAACTCCTTCTCGTTCATTCGCTGGTAGCGACGGACCGTGTCCCTGCTGATGCCCAACTTCATCGCAATCTGCATCTGACTGAGGGATTGTCGGGATAATTCATTAATTTTGCTCCACATAGTGACAATTGAAATTAAATTTAACTGTGTCATGGTTGTCTATTTTCAGACCTTAAGCATTTCTAAAATAGACAACCATGTTCTTTTTTCAAAATCTCACTGCAGAACTCTTTCTTTTAGAATCACCTGACGACTCTTATTTTCCGAAATCGGGTGGTTCTACTTTTCTGAAAACTGTCGGTTCTCATTTTTCTGAAATCTGCGGAAAAAATACTGCTTACAATTGTCATTCCTTCTATTTCTTTGTATATTGTGGCTGAAATAAAAACATTATCAATTATGGGAGCTACAATTGCTGCGCCTGCGCCGAAATGTGTGGATCGGCTTAAGGACAACGAGTATGTCATAGGAGGTTATACGGTACGCCGCAATTTCGGGAAAAGGGCGATATACATTAATACGGCCGAAATCGCAAGTATCAATAAAGGCGTAAGATACGCCGCTGACCGTGCCAGGGAAAACAATGATAAACAATACTATGTCACCCGTATCGGCTTGCGCAGGGGTAACAATAGCCAGCATGACATAGCTCTGCTATTCACACCTCTCATATTCCTGCCCAATGTCCACCTTCCGGAGGACTATATCTGGGAGATAGTGAATGAGGCCCATTATAATCAAGCATTCGCATCCCAGTTCAATCATGACCAGCAGTCTGCATTGCGGAAAAAATGGTATGGTCTGAGAAAGAAAGATATCACGACGGATTACTCCAATCTGTTCGGCATTTTCGATGGAAGAGGCATGAACTTCGGCAATGACCTTGTTGCCCTGATCGCAGCCTCCGAGGCAGGATTCAGCACAAATGGCGAAGCCCTGAATCAGATACGCTGCGTCCTTGAATGCGTCTTCGAGAGGATGATACAGATGGGATTGCTTAGTGAGGAAGACCGCGGTCAAGACAGTAAGTGTGGCCAAAAGATCAGAAAAAGAAAAGATAAAAGCATCCCTGCATATGTCAAGAATTATATATATGCAATTTTGGGCGTAGTGAACTCAGGCTGCCATGCTTGGCTGAAACCTAACATTACGAATGGCCAGGATGAAGCCGACAACGAGCCGGACCCGACCTTCATCAAGTACCGTAATGCAGTCAATGACGGCCAACTCCCCTACCTCATCCGCTCGCTGGTGTTTATGCTGCTTTGCGTGATTCATTGGTGCATAGGAGAGATGGAAAAGAAAGGTATCATCTCTGAATAAGAAACCGGATACCCGGATACGATTGTATAACTATTAGTGCGGAATATTGTGGACGAATAATTGTTATTAGATATTTATGACTTATTAGTACAAAGTGCCGCAAAACTCAGAGCATGAAAGCTCTTTCGCATATCTATTGGCTCGCTGTAGAGCCAATAGCGCATTTCCCGCCCCAGACTAAACATGGGTGGATGACGCTATGATGATCTCCTTCAACTCACGACCGGTCAGATTGCCACTTATCCGCATCATCGTGCCGGTTGGTGTCCCGAGCTCGATGTTCACAGCAACGGTTTCCTGTACTGACTCTTTCTGCTTGTTGCTGCGGGACCGTGAAGGCTTGATTGGGTTGGGAAGGAGTGGTCCTCCCGGTATCAGCTTACGCTCTTTCGATACTTTCAATACACCTTTCATCTTAATGATTCTTTTCGATTTGGCGCAAAAGTATGGAAGAGATTCAGGCTATGCTATACGTGCTGGGCCGGATGCTTTCTTTTATTCAGATGTTCATATGCGGCCAATCTATGCTCGTAAGACTCTTGAGAAACATCTTGCTTGGAAAGAGGTCGAGGAGTAGAAATAAAGGGAGGGACGATAAGTTCTTCCCTTTATTTCATATTGGGCATCGACAGTAGAAAATATATCTGTTCTTAATTTGTTAGGATTGGCAAGTGAAAAATTCTTTCGTTGTTACAAACTCAAGAATCCTGATGTGAAGGCGCCAGGGAAGAGGAACTTCTTTTCTCCTCCTTCATTGAATGTTACGAATACATATTGGGCCTTTCGGTCAATCTTGGTGATTTTACCCACACCGAACTTTTTGTGAGTCACAACTGTTCCTTCGCCCACGTTTTCGAACAATTTCTCTGCCTCTGACTTAGTGCTGAAATAGCTAAGATTCTGGGCATAGACTACAAGCAGTTCACAAGCATTGCAATGCTGCCTCAGGGGCAGTTCCAGAAGCTTCTTCAGGCCAGCAATGACGAGAAGAAAATGATTCTCCGCCAGGTATTCAAGACTGAGCGGTTCAATGATATAAAGGAGAGAATAGGATCCGATGTCGGCAAACTGAAGGAAAAGGTCAATGAGGTCAATGCTTCCATCAGGACCAAGATTGATATGGTCCGGGGAGATGAGGCCTCTGAAAGATTCCGCGGATTCCAGGCTTTGAAAGAGGCTTATGAGACACCGGCAACTCAGCTCGGCGGGATTCTTGAGGCAATCCGGGAACTGCTGAAGGAAGACATGGGCATCCGGGATAAAGCCTCTCAAGACAAGGGGAAGCTGGAGGACGAGGAAAAGAGGCTGGATAGTCTCCGTAAGGATATTATTGACAATGAGAAACGCAAGAAGGACAAGGCCGAAAAGGAAAAGGATCTGTCAAAGTTGAATGAGAAACTTGGGCCCCTTGAGGAGGATGCCGCAAAGAATTCCGAAAGGGCTTCACAGCGTGATAAAATCGTAGGAAGGAAGACGGCATTGGAGGAAAAGTTGACGAAATATGCTGAGGTTGCCCGGAAGGAAAATGAACTTTCAAAGCGGGAGGATGAACTGAAGAAGGCCGAGAAAAGTCTTGATGCAAATATTGAGACAAGGGCGAAGCTTAACGAAAAGATTGATGCTGACTCTGAGGAGGAAAAGTCACTTGACGGATGCGAGTTGAACTTAGCGGATGTAGAGCGAAAGGGCAAGGACCTGAAGAACCTGATCGACAGATTTCCGGAGGTTGAGAAAAAGGAGGCCGAGGCGGATTATGCACGCAGGGATTGGGAAAAGAAATGCGAGCGTTTCAAAGAACTAGAAACCGCCAGGGATGAGGCGAACCGTGCCTATACTGACGCATCCGGTTTCTTCCTGAGGTCTCAGGCCGGTATCCTGGCATCCGGCCTTGAGGAAGGCAAGCCTTGCCCTGTGTGCGGCTCTGTTCATCATCCGTCCAAGGCAGTTCTTGCCGAGAATGCTCCTTCCCAGGCCGATGTGGACAGGCTCAAGGAGAGCTTCAAAAAGGCTGACAATGATTACAGCACAGCCTCCGTGGACTGTGCCGGAGCAAAATCCAAATATGAAGAGCTTGACAAGCAGGCAAAAGAACTGCGCCGGAAGCTGGAAGATGACACATCCGGCAGGGCGAAGGCCGATCTTGAAAAGGAAAGGGGAATGCTCCGCGATCAGTATGTCCGTCTGAAGTCCCAATGCGACAGGCTGGGAAAACTCAAGAAGTCCCTTCCTGAAGACCGGGAAAAGCTGAAGAGTCTGGATGAAACTATAAGGAATGATAATTCCAGAACTGAACGCTCCAGGCTTGAGGCGGAAAAGGAAACGCTCTCTGAGAACAGGAAGGAACTGGAGTTTGAGACCGAGGCAAGAGCCCGGGAAGAGATTGAGCGTCTCGGGAAATCGGCTGAGAAATTACAGGGCGAGATAGACAATGCCAGCAGGAATCTGCAGGACTGCAAAGACAGCATCACGGCGGCGAATGCGGCGATTGCCGAACTGTCCAGGGGTATCCGTGAGGACCTGCCGACGGATGTGACGGAGGTCGAGGCTTCCATCAAATCTGTAATTGATGACAGGAAAATAGCGGAGGATCTCCTGAACGCCTCAGAGACGCGGATTTCATTCAATGACTCAGTGCTTAGGGGGATTGAGACCGAATTCAGCACGCATAAGACCGTCATGAATGAATTTTCCTGGAAAGATAATCTCTTCAAGACTCTCGGTGGACAGCTCAATGGAAAGCAGAAAGTGGATCTGGAGGCATTTGCCCAGATGGATTTCTTCAACCGTATTCTTTACAAGGCATCCAGGCGGCTGGGTGAGATGACCAATGGCCAATATGACCTGGTGAGGGAGGAAGAGCCTGCTGACAAACGGAGCCAGACCGGTCTGGGCATCAGCGTCCTGGATCATTACAGCGGAACTGAACGCTCTGTGAGGAGTCTTTCCGGAGGAGAAACTTTCCTTGCTTCCCTTGCCCTTGCGCTCGGTCTTTCGGATGAGACCCAATGCAGTGTCGGTGGCGTCAGGATTGATACGATGTTCATTGACGAGGGCTTTGGAAGTCTTAGCCCGGATGTCCTGAGGCTGGCTCTGGTCACTCTCCAGGATCTCGCTGACAAGGGTACTCTCATCGGTCTCATCTCTCACGTTGAGAGCATGAAGGGCATGTACCGGAGAATTGATGTGAGGAAAACGGATCAAGGCTCCACAATCAATCTGGCAGAGTGAAGATTTTTGCCGCAACGAGAGAGTTTGGCATAGTTATTGCTAATCAAAGGGCCGTCGGAATTTCCGGCAGCCTTTTTTTAGCTCTTTGACATTGACATTAAATATCTCTTCGTGAAAGAAGGATTTTAGGTTTTTGCACATTTTTCAAGAAACCCAGTGTTTTATTCACTGGAGAACCGGGATAGTTTCACTTGCCTTGTACTACCCCACCCGTTCTCAACCACAAGGCAAGAAAACTTAAAATTCTTTAAACATGAAAGATTTTAAGAACAGTCATCTGACAGCAGTCAAAAGGGCATGTAAAATCATGGCCTCAAGGTTCAACCTCAAAGGGTATTTCGCCAAGGACCTGTATTCCCGGACATTGGAGAAGGTGTGCAGGTCGGCGTATGACGAAAGCAGGGATATGTTCCCATATGCCTGCAAAATTGCCATGAACGTAGCCTTGGACATACTGTCTGAGGAGACTAAACGTCAGTCGTTGTTCAGTTCATTCGACAAGAAGAATGAAGATGGGGAGTGGGAGATGGCCTGTTATGTCGATGGCCGTACTGCAAGTTGTTGCGATGAGGCTTCATTCCATCTGGAAGAAGTTGATTGCAATAACATGTGGAACGACTTCCTTGCAGGACTCAATGAGGCAGACCGGACCATCCTGATGCTCTTGCATGAACAAGCCAAGGCCGCGGAGATTGCCGAAAGGCTCGGGAAGACCCAGAACTATGTTTCAGTGAGGATCCATAGACTGAAAAAAGGTACCCGCCGCGCGTTGGCAGCATGACTGTCGGAGGCTTGCCGGAATGTAAAGGCAAAAGCGGTTGCGAACAGATTACTGTTTGCAACCGCTTTTGTTTGTTGTATATACGTTGCTGCGATACCGCTGTCAAGCACTCTCCCGCAGCCTCCAGTGACCGCCTGCGCTGACGTGGTCTGCCCTGTTGACCAAGGCCGCCAGCCTGTTGGTCTTCATCTGGGGAGCTCCGCCGTGCATATGGAGCAGGATGGCCTCTCTTTCGTCCCTGTTGAGGTTGAGTCCGCATATTGTCTCAAGAATCCGGACAGAGCGGCGCCCGTGGCCTTGTATCCAGTCGGTGTCGTGAGCCTTGGATGTACATACATCGTGCAGGAGGGTGGCTATGATGACGCTGCCTGCAGGGATGTCGCCGGCATTGGCCAAGGCATAGCCGCAGGCCTCAAGGGAATGCCTGGCAAGGCCTCCGAAAAGTCTGTGATGGCTGTGGCATCTGGCCCTGAAGTAGTTGCTTCTCTCAAGGTATGCGATAGTTGCTTCAATGCCCTGGCGCCCTGTCGATCTCAGAAGGCTGATGATGTTCTGCCTGATTTCTTCGTTTTTCATAGTGTTGGTGTATTTTATTCTTCCTATCTTATATACCTGAGATCTGTCATAATGACAGGATTCTGTCCGGAGGGGCCGAACGGGTAGCGGTCGGCCATCTCCCTGAGATATTCGTATTCCCCGAAAAACCCGGCAGGATACTGGACGGAAACTTCATATGTCACAGCCTCCGGGCCTCTGAAAATGTACCTGCAATATCCTTCTATGCCGTCAGGATTCATGGTCTCAATGACTATTGCCGGAGAGATGAACCCGTCTCCAAAGCGAACGGAATCTTCCCTGAAGGAAGTTATGATGGTGCCAGTCCCGGTTCCGAATCTTTCCCTGGAAAAACTAAACAACACTATATTAGCAGTCTAATCTCAGGCTGTCCTAAAAAGGGAAAGTTCACAGTGAGATGCGCCCAGATTGTCATTGCTGTCGTAGCCGGAAAGAAAGGGGCTGACGCTTCAGAGAGCTCTGGCACTGGAGAAAAATCTCCATGCTTTTCGGAGCCTGGAAACGCTGGCCAGCGCGTCTCTTTTTGAGCAGTTTTAGCCCGTCAAAAGAGCGATATATTGCATCACATATCGGACAAATTTTCTATCTTTGTAAACTTTGAAAATATGCTTTGAAATGACGCTAAAATTCCAGATACGAGTTACCCGGAGAATCAAGGAGGGGGAACATGTTCCGGTGTACATGAGACTCCGTGACGGAGTCGCTTGTGACCAGACCGTAAAGACAAGAATTCTTGTGCGACCGGAGTATTGGGATCCAAGGGCTCAACGCATAAAATCCAGGTGTCTTTGTCCTGACTCTGAAAAAAGAAAACTGACGGATGACATTCTGACTCTCCGCAGCTTTGTGTCCCAGATGTATTATGAAAAGAAATCCACAGAGGGAAAGATACCTGCGGATTGGCTTGTCAGCATTATGGGGAAATATTACAAAACAGGAGGAAAGAATCCGTAGCCTATAACTGCTGCCAAACAGACATTTGACTTGCTTTATGACCGGTTTCTCGAAAAAAGGGAAATTGGAGAAGGACGCAAACGCCATTATGAAGTCCTCAGAAGGATGATTCATAGATATGAATCGTATGTAAGATGGTCTCAGGGACGAAGGAGATATACCTTTGATGTGACAAAAACGGATAGGCACATTCTTGAGGATCTGTATGACTACATAGAAAACGAGTTCGAGTACATTCAAAGGTTTCCGAAAATACTGGAAGAGAATCCTGAAGCGAGGGAAATAAAACCGCGAGGAGAGAATTACCTGAGCGGAGTATTCAAGGAATTGCGTGCATTCTTCAATTGGGCATACAAGACATAATTGATAGATACCTTCCCTTTCGAGGGATTCACTATGCCTTCAGAGCGATATGGTTCTCCAATATACCTCAGCCTGGATGATGTACAGAAAATCTGGTTGACGGATTTGTCTTCCCGTCCTGCGTTGGAGGTACAAAATGTATTCCCTGACGTCCCACACTTTTGGGCAAGGGACAGCGGTGCACCAGGATGTGTTTGCTGATGTCCAGAATCATATCAATGACCAATTGAATGCCAACAAAC
>CALZOR010000067.1 GCA_945827785.1 uncultured Bacteroidales bacterium
CCACAAAATCATCACCGTCTGGTACGGCACCGAAATGGCCGTCTGCGAGGAGGTGGAGTAGCGCAGACTGTTTGCCCAGGCGTTGATATGGTATATAATTAGGAGAGTAACTTATGTCGAGCGAAGTCGAGACATCTTTCAAAATTAAATAGCATTGTATCAAAAAAGCATGTATTTTTGCACCATGAAAAAATATATCAGATTTATCTACATAATGACAGCAGTTCTCGCAATAGTAACCGCATGCGGAGAAAAACCTGCACAGACAGTTACTCCGAAGATTATAGGCAGCTGGGAACTTACGGATATTCAATATACAAAGGCGGCCCAGATAGGGGGCGAAACCGTAGAGGTCCGTCTTGTATTTGATGTTGATGGCAGTTTTTCCATGAGCCAGATGCTCGGGGAAGGACGTTTTGTCGATTATTCCGGTTCATGGGTCCTTGACGGAGAGATTCTGAGCGGGAAATATTCAGATGGCAAGGACTGGGGCGCATCATATTCGATTTCTGTTGATGACCGGACACTCTCGATGATTCCGGTTGGCAAGGATGCTCCCGAGACTTATGTTTATACGAGACTATAGGGAGTATTATATTTGAGGCTGAACATTTTTTGTTATCTTTGCGCCGCGATTCAAGATTGTACCTAACAATAATCTTTATATATGGCTGTAAGTTACGAAAAAGCAGGTGTAAACCTTGAGGCTGGCTACGAAGTAGTGCGTAGGATCAAGTCTCATGTCGCTTCCACCTCACGCACCGGCGTGATGGGTAACATCGGATCATTCGGCGGAATGTTCGACCTCTCGGCTCTGAATGTCAAGGAGCCTGTTCTTGTCAGCGGCACCGATGGTGTCGGAACCAAACTTAAACTCGCATTTGAAATGGACAAGCACGACACAATCGGCATTGATGCCGTTGCTATGTGTGTCAATGACGTGCTTGCCCAGGGTGCTGAACCTCTCTTCTTCCTCGACTATGTTGCTGTCGGAAAAAATGAGCCGGCAAAGGTTGAGGCAATCGTTTCCGGAGTTGCAGAGGGCTGCCGTCAGGCAGGTTGTGCCCTTGTCGGCGGAGAGACTGCCGAGATGCCGGGAATGTATCTGGATGGAGAATATGACATCGCCGGATATACTACCGGAGTTGTCGAAAAATCAAAACTGATAGACGGAACCAAGGTTAAAGTTGGCGATGTCCTGGTTGGAATCGCTTCTACGGGAGTTCATTCAAACGGCTTCAGCCTTGTTCGTAAAATATTCTCTGACAATCAGTTGGATCTTAAGAAAATATATCCTGAACTCTCTGAGGAGAAATGCCTTGGAGAAGTTGCCCTGACTCCTACACGCATCTATGTAAAACAGGTCCTGGATGTCATCCGTAATTGCGATGTCCACGGTGTGGCTCACATCACGGGAGGCGGATTTGATGAGAACATACCTCGTATCCTTCACAAGGGCATGGGCATAGAGGTCAAGGAAGGCAGCTGGGAGATTCTTCCTATCTTCCGTTTCCTTGAGAAATATGGCAAGGTTGCCCACAGGGAAATGTTCAATATCTTCAACATGGGTATCGGAATGGTGCTCGCACTCGATGCATCCGAGGCTGACAAGGCGATCGAGATCCTTTCTTCGCATGGCGAGAAGGCTTCTGTCATTGGCCGCATCACTGACACCGAAGGTGTTGTTATTCTTTAGATGTCTCGACTTCGCTCGACACGACAGCTTGTCATCTCGACCAGGCGAAGCGCGTGGGGAGATCTAATCCAATCAAATCAAAACAAAATGAGAGCATTATTTAGCGTATCAGATAAGACTGGCGTAGTAGAATTCGCCAGAGAACTCCAGTCGCTCGGATGGGACATCATCGCAACCGGCGGCACAATGAAACTTCTGCAGGAAGCAGGACTTAAAATCATCAATATCAGCGAGGTAACCGGTTTTCCGGAGATTTGCGACGGCAGGGTGAAAACCCTACATCCAAAAGTCCACGGAGGACTTCTCGGACGCCGCGACCTTCAGAGCCACATCGACCAGCTCAAGGAAAACGGCATCGAGTTCATAGACATGGTCTGCGTGAACCTCTATCCTTTCAAACAGACGATTGCAAAACCTGATGTGACGATGGAGGATGCCATCGAGAATATCGACATAGGAGGCCCTTCAATGCTCCGCAGCGCAGCGAAGAACTGGAGCGCCGTGACAGTTGTCTGCAATCCTGACAACTATGGCCTTATCATCGATGAAATCAGGGAACATGGCAACACCACGAAGGAAACCCGTCTGAAACTCTCGGCAGAGGCTTATACCCACACCGCGGAGTACGACATGATGATTGCCACATACATGCGCAAGGCCGCAGGTCTGAACGAGAAACTTTTCCTCGAGTACGACCTCAAACAGAGCCTCCGCTATGGTGAAAACCCTCACCAGAGCGCAAAATTCTATGCAAGTGCAGAGAAGGTTCCTTTCTCGCTCGCAACTGCTGAGCAGCTCAATGGTAAAGAGCTTTCATACAACAATATACAGGATGCAAATGCAGCCCTGAACATCGTCCGTGAGTTCGACGCCCCGTTCTGCGTTGGTCTCAAGCACATGAACCCTTGCGGTGCCGCAATCGGAACAGACGTAGTGGATGCATGGAAAAAGGCCTATGAGGCAGACAAGGTCAGCATCTTCGGCGGCATCGTGGCAACCAACCGCGAAATCAACAAGGAAGTCGCAGAACTTATGAAGCCGATTTTCCTCGAGATTATCATGGCACCGTCATTCACACAGGAGGCACTCGAAGTTCTCTGCACCAAGAAGAATCTCCGCCTTCTGAAAGTTGATATGACTAAGTCAGACAAGCCTCAGATGCAGTATGTCAGCATGAACGGCGGCCTCCTTGCCCAGGAGCAGGACACAACCACCAAGACCGTTGTGGCAGATATGTGCGTGACAGCAGTGAAGCCTTCAGAGGCACAGCTTACCGACCTGGACTTCGCATGGAGAATAGTTAAACACGTGAAATCCAATGCGATAGTTGTTGTCAAAGATGGAGCGACACTCGGCGTAGGTGCTGGTCAGATGAACCGCGTGGGCTCTGCAAAGATTGCCCTTGAGCAGGCTTCCGCAGCCCTTGCAGAGGCTGGCAAGGACATCCATGCTGAGGGACTTGTTCTCGGTTCAGACGGATTCTTCCCGTTCGATGACACCGTAACCCTTGCCGCAGAATATGGCATCAAAGCCATCGTTCAGCCAGGCGGAAGCGTCCGTGACGAGGATTCAGTGAAAAAGGCTGATGAAAATGGCATCACCATGCTCATGACAGGCATGCGTCATTTCAAACATTAAAATAGAATTGCAATTCTATGATAATCAGCGGAAAAGAACTTTCAGCTACATTGAAGGCCCAGATGGCCGAGACAGTGGCAACATTCCCGGAAAAATATGGCCGAGTACCTCATCTGGTTGTTATTTTGGTCGGCAATGACCCGGGCAGCGTGTCTTATGTGACCGGCAAGGTAAAGGCTTGCGAAGCAACGGGCATAAAGAATACTACCATTCGCAAACCGGAAACGATTACTGAGGATGAACTGCTTGCTCTGATTCGTGAACTGAATGAGGATGACTCAGTTGACGGCATCCTTGTCCAGCTTCCTCTTCCTAAGCACATCAGCGAGGCAAAGGTCATCGAGACCATTTCAAAGGAGAAGGATGTGGATGGATTCCATCCTCTGAATGTTGCGGCTCTGTGGCAGAAGCAGCCTTGCACCGTTGCCTGCACTCCGAAGGGCATTATTCGCCTTCTCAAGGCTGCCGGTGTGCAGATTGCCGGAAAGAGGGCAGTGGTAATCGGACGCAGCAACATTGTTGGTCTTCCTGTTGCAAAGCTTCTGCTGGATGAAAATGCCACGGTGACCATCGCTCACAGCCGCACGGCAGACCTTGCTTCGGTGACTCATTCTGCAGAAATCCTGGTTGTGGCCATCGGAAAGCCACGTTTCGTGACTGCGGACATGGTAAGTGAGGGCGCTGCTGTGATTGACGTAGGAGTCAACCGCGACCCTCAGACTGGAAAGCTTTGCGGTGACGTGGACTTTGAAGCAATCGAGCCGAAGGCATCAGTCATCACCCCTGTCCCTGGCGGCGTGGGGCCGATGACTATCTGCTGCCTCATGGAGAACACCATCGAGTGCTTCCTCCGCCGGCAATAATCTGTCATCTAGACTATGCGGGAGCAAGGAGATATCTTCCTCCTCCTGAACAAATACCTACCGATGTCTGGAGAGGAGCTACTCCTCAATATCGGCAATACCGACCCCCATCTGTTCCATAAGAACAAGGTAATGATACAACAGATCGGCCGCTTCATACACGAAGCGGTCTTTGTTTTTATCCACCGCTTCAATCAGGCTTTCGGTACATTCCGAAGGTTTCCCATCGGGATAAATAATAGAGTTGTCTTTGACAACTCATCATCACCGTATAGAATACAAGAAACCGACCCTTTTGGGTCGGCCTCTCAAATCTCATTTTCGGTCGAATATTTGACAAAGCTAGAAAATAATATTTAGCATTCAAAATTTAAGGACAAAATTCTCTTCTGGCTAAAGCACCCTCCAACCGATGTCGCGACGGAAGAACAGGTTGTCGCATTTGATTGATTCAACAGCTTCGAGAGCCTTGTCATGGGCCTTCTGCAAGTCCTCAGCTGAGCCGACGACCATCAGTACCCTGCCGCCGTTGGTGACGAGTTTCCCATCCTTCATGGCTGTACCCATGTGGAAGATTCGGATGACCCCAAGTTCAGGAACGTCAATCTCAAACCCCTTCGCATAGTCGCCTGGATAGCCCTTTGATGCCATTACAAATCCCATGGTAACTTTCTCGCTCCATTTTATCTGAGGCATTGGAGTCCCGTCAGCAACAGCAGAGAAGATATCATAGATGTCAGACTCAAGTCTTGGCAGCACGACCTCGGTTTCAGGGTCGCCGAAACGGCAGTTGAACTCAATAACTTTCACTCCCTCAGGGGTTTTCATAAGTCCTCCGTAAAGGACTCCGGTGAAAGGACAGCCTTCTGCAACCATTCCGGCAGCAGTCGGTTTCATGATGTGCTCAAGAGAGAACTCCACATCTTCATCAGTTATAATCGGGACAGGGGAGTAGGCACCCATGCCTCCGGTATTAGGGCCTTTGTCGCCTTCATAGGCTCTCTTGTGGTCCTGAGAAAGAGTCATGGGATAGACATCGCAACCGTTTACAAAGCACATGAAGGAGAACTCCGGACCGGTCAGGAACTCCTCCACGACAACCCTGCCCTTGCCGAAACGTTCATCCAGAAGCATATCCTTCAGAGCCTCTTCCGCCTGGTCAAGCGTCTCAGGTATCACAACACCCTTTCCAGCTGCAAGACCGTCATATTTGAGCACTACCGGGAATTTTCCTGCCTTGACATATTCCAGAGCCTCGTCATAACTCTCGAAAGTTTTGAATGCTGCCGTCGGAATGTCATATTTTGCCATTATCCTCTTGGCGAAATCCTTGCTTGACTCGATTGTGGCGGCAGCCTTCGACGGACCGAATATTCTCAGACCGGCAGCCTTGAATTCATCCACAATTCCGATTGCGAGCGATGCTTCCGGACCGACCACGGTCAGGTCAATGTCATTCTCAATGGCAAAAGCTTTCAACTCGGCAATCTGAGTATCCTTGATAGGAACGTTCTCGGCCTGTGCCGCGATGCCGGCATTTCCGGGTGCACAATAGATTTTTCCAACCTGAGGGCTTCTTGACAGAGCATCCACGATTGCATGCTCCCTTCCGCCACCACCTACAACAAGTACTTTCTTCATATAATTTTATTATTATTTTAAGTTTTGCATTTAGTATAAATCGCACAATAACAGATAATTATCTACTTTCGAAACTTGAGTGGTCAATCTGTTTATTTTCCAGCCGGGGCATCGAGCTCGAGTTCGGGATGACGGCGCGAAGAGAAGAAGAGCATGATTGCCACGGCGATGGCTATCACTCCGAGCAGGACGAAGATATATTCTGCATGGATGGCTGCACTCACTTCCTGAAGGGCATTGCCGCTTTCCGTGATGGTGTTCTTGAAAATGCGTCCTATGAAGATCGGCACGATCATCATTCCCATGTTCTGTATCCAGTATATCAGCGAGTAGGCAGTTCCAAGATTCTTCTCAGGCACAATCTTCGGCACCGAAGGCCACATGGCCGACGGAACGAGGGAATATCCGATTCCAAGGAAGGCGATTGCCACATATCCATAGGCCGGAACCCCCTGCGGAGCAAAGGAAATAATAAGGTGCGAAGCCAGAACAAGCGCGGAACCGATTATCATCCAAAGAGTTGCCTTTCCAGTCTTGTCAACAAGGGCACCGAAAAGCGGGGTGAAAACAATCGTGAAGAAAGGAATCATCGAGAGCATCCATGTCGCAGTTTCCAGCTCCATCCCGAAAAGCGGGATCAGAATCGAGGTCCCGAATTTCTTGAAACGGATAACGCAGCAGTAGAAGAAGACGCAGAGCAGGGCTATCATCAGGAATCGCGGATTGCTCAGCACTTTCCATATATCCGAAAACCGGAACTTGTCCTCCTGCGCAGTTTCAGTCCTGTCAGTCAGGCCCCTTGCCTTGTCAAAGCGCGCATCCATGGCCACGAATACAGCCCAGAGAATGCCTCCGACAGCCAGAAGTGCCAGGCCGAACATTGCCGGACGGTTGGTATCAGAAAGCATATACATCTGACCTTCAGGCTTTTGCGCGACAATCATAGGGGAAAGAACCAGGGCTGCCGCTGTACCAAGGCGGGCAATTGAAAGCTGCAAACCCATGGCCAGGGCAACCTTACCGCCCTTGAACCACTTTGCAATGGACCTGGTCACGGCCACTCCGGCAATCTCACTCCCGAGCCCGAACAACATGCAGCCGACATAAGCCACTGTCAGGGAAACCTTTGGAGAAAGCCCGGAAGAAATGGCATAGAAAACGGTAGCCGCCCCCAATATCATCAGACCCACGAACACAGAGCCCACCAGCCTTACGCCGAACATGTCCAGAAGCACGCCGCACACAATCAGACCTCCGCACACGCAAAGGAAAGAATATCCTCCCGCATAGAAGCCATAGTCTTCATAATCCCATCCCAGCTCCAGAAGCTCCGGGTTTTTGAACAGGTGGCTCAGCGATGAGAACATGTCGTCGAAAAAGTACGACGCGAACATCGGAACAACAAGACAGGCAAGTGCCGCCCAGCAGAGCCACTTGCCTGAATTGGATGATTTGGAGTTGAGTTTCATTATTCTTCGATATTCGGTTTCTCAAGTCCGTAGCCCTTTCTTACGTCTTCTGCCTTGAGTACGAGGCTGAGGATGAAGGCGAGGACTCCGAAGGAAGCGAAGACAATCATCGGAACAAGGTATCCTCCAGTGGACATTTTCAGTGAACCGATAATCTTCGGAACGAAGCACAGACCGATATTCTGCACCCAGAAAATCAGACAGTATGCGCTGCCGAGAATCTTCTCGTCGATAATTTTCGGAACTGACGGCCAGAGCGCTGCAGGAACGAGCGAGAAGCTGACTCCGAGGGTGACAATCAGAAGGAGTGCGAACCATTTCTCAGGGAACATAGGAAGCACGAATGCGAAGCAGAGATGGCATGCAGTCATGATAACTGAGCCTATCATCAGCATAGAGGCTCCTTTGCCGACCTTGTCAAGGAAGAATCCAAGGAACGGAGTGAGGACCATGGCAAGGATAGGGAAGCAGCTGAAAAGCTGGGCTCCCTCCTCAGCGGAAATGTTGAGTGTCAGCTCCAGGAAGTTGGTTGCATATCTCTGGAACGGGAAGATGGCGCTGTAGTAGAGCACGCAAAGCAGAGCCACAATCCAGAACATCTTGCTCTTGAAGATTGCGCCGAGGTCGCTAAGGTGAAATTCCTCTTCAGAGCCTTCTTCACCTACGGCCATTCCGGCCTGGGCAAGCTGTTTGTCGAACTTCTTGTCCATGATTCCGAAGATGATGAAATTGAGAAGACCTACGCAGAGGAGGGCACCGCAGAAACCTACAGGAGCCAGGAGCGAGCCGCCGAATGACTTGCTGATGATAGGAGCAATCCACATCACTGCAAAGACTCCGAGGCGGGCGATTGCCATCTCAAGTCCCATGGCCAGAGCCATCTCCTTGCCCTTGAACCATTTGGCGAGAATCTTGGAAACATTTGTTCCCTCCATTTCACAGCCGCAACCGAAAATCATGAATCCGAGCGAAGCCATCTTTGCACTTGCAGGCATTTCAACCCACCAGCTTCCGAGCCACTGTGCAAATGCCGTTGCCTGGAACCATTCGCTGATTCCGATGAATTTGATGGCTGCACCGGCAACCATGAGTCCTGCCGAGAGGATTCCGGAGAAACGGACGCCGAGTTTGTCGAGAATGACACCGGCAATCAGCAGGAAGCCGCACACATTGAGAATATACTCAGAGGCGGCATAGGTTCCGAAAGTGCTGCTGGTCCAGCCGAGGTTGCCTTCCACAAGTGACATAAGGGGGGACATCACGTCCACGAACATGTAGGCAAAGAACATCATCGATGCCACGAGAATGAGAACGCCCCACCTGGCAATGGGGTTGTCATTCATCAATTTTTGGATTTTTTGAGTCATAATATTGAATTTTTATATTTTGCAAAATCCGGACGGCATTTCTTCAAGAGCAGAATTTGCCGGAAAACTCGCGAATATAATGGTTTTTGGAAGAATAGACAAAAGACTTGTCAATTTGTCGGAATAAAAATCGTATATTCGCATCTTCATTCATTGTTTTTTGTTTCCGCTCTGCGAAATTTGTGTTGTTGATGGAAGAACATAGGAATAAATATGAACTGCTTGAAATGATCGATTCACCTTCTGATCTGAAGAAACTGAGCCTGCAACAGCTTAAGGACCTGTGCTCAGAGATACGTCAGTACATGGTGGAGTGCTGTTCGGTCAATCCCGGACATCTCGGATCAAGCCTCGGTGCGGTGGAACTCATCGTAGGCATGCATTATGTCTATGACACCCCGACGGACAAGATTGTCTTCGATGTCGGGCACCAGGCCTATGCTCACAAGATTATTACAGGACGAAGGGAGGCTTTCCGCAACAATAGGAAGAAGGATGGAATCAGCGGATTTCCGAAACGCTCTGAAAGTCAATATGATGCATTCGGTACCGGCCATTCGTCGACATCCATCTCCGCAGCTCTTGGTTTTGCAGAGGCTTCGAAACAGCAGGGGCTCGGACAGAAGGTGGTCGCCCTGATCGGTGACGGGTCACTTACGGGTGGTCTTGCCCTCGAAGGCCTGAACAATGCAGGAGC
>CALZOR010000068.1 GCA_945827785.1 uncultured Bacteroidales bacterium
CAAGCAAAGCACGGAGGGCTCTCCTCGCTGTGACCGTTGCTGTGATTCTACATTTGACCATTTCGTCCGGGAAAAGCCCGATTTTACGGATGAAGTAAGCAAAAGCGAAGATTCGTCCGGGAAAAGGCTGGTTTTCCGGACAAAATGCAGCGTTTTAGTATTGGTTCTCATATGCTTATTTATTTTTGCAGGCACTAAGAGGGAAAAGACCGTCTATTTCGTATTGTGTCAGTCCGAGCAAGCGACGAATTTGAGAGTTGGAGGAGTGAAATGTGTGTCGCAGTGTACGGGCCAAATCGAGTTTTTGGGATTTGGACAATGTTTTTAGGGTAGAGCCCTGATAACTTTCGTGCAAGATTGCGGATAGTTGTGCAAATAGTTCACTGTCTGTAAGAAACTCTTCATCTCCAATCTCAACAGCCACGCCACAGTATGCCTCAACATTTTTGCTGACAGCAGAAAAGTAGTGATGTGCATTGCGGAACATTTCCATTCCGAATTTGATTGCACAATATGATGAAGGAGCAATATATACGCCTGGAAGGGTGCCAGCTGGTTGGTCCATACCGAAGGATGTCATATGACAGTCATCTGGCAGATGCGGAGTACGGCATCGAAGAAGACTTCTTAAATCATCGTATCGCAGTTGGGTTATTGGGAAACAGGATGGATAGTCCATAAAGTAATACCGTCCAGTACCCCAGGGATAGTTGAACGGGGTGAAAGAGGGATTCGCCACATAACCATTCCGATGGGTATATGCGATATTATTACGCAGGGACTTCAGATTATCAATTACATTAATTGATAGCTTAGTACAGGCAATTTCGGGGAAAAACCGTTTTATTCTCCGTTGAATGAAATCCCAGAAAGACAAGATGCGCTCTTTCTCTGCGGAAAGAACAAAATGAAAATGATTGTTCATCACTTCAAATGCCACAATGACGATATCAGGATACATGAAGGCAGCCTGAGCAATGGTATTCATAGCATAAGACAGCGCCCTCTCATCCGGGAATAAAAGAGGTGTATCCTTCCCTGAAGTGTATGCATGCCAGAATTGCCCTCCATTTGCAAATGTAGCCTCACACTTCCTTTCCAAATCTCCAAATGATTTCATACTCTCGAAATTTTTATACGTTGCGGTTTCATAATAAGTGCTTATGAGCTGACTTTACAGTAATAATTAAGCGAGTCAGGCAAGATATAACCTGACTCGCTTAACGTACTCTGAGCGCCACGGTATGTGAACTTAAATAGCTTTCTTAGTTTTCAGCAAGGATGCTGACTGTCAATCTGGTATTTAACTGAAGAGTTTCGGATAATGATTTATCAGTATCATTCGACGACCTTGCAAATTCATCACTGCCTCTCTCTCCAATGCCTCCAAGTATTGCAATTAACTTTAAGTCATCGTCATATCTGACGCAAAGGTAGAATTCTTTCCAGAATCTACAATATATAATCTGTACTTCGTCCGGAAAAAGCCCGATTTTACGGATGAAGTAAGCAAAAGCGAAGATTCGTCCGGAAATAGCCTGTTTTTACGGATGAAGTGAGCAAAAGCGAAGTTTCGTCCGGGGAAAGCCTGTTTTTACGGATGAAGTGAGCAAGTTTTGGATTTGAGAAGCTTGAGTCAGATGTTGATGCTGTAGTTGTGCTTGATTTCCTCCATCACGAAGGTGCTTTCGATGGAGGATATGTTTTCATGGCTTCCGATTACATTCAGAAGAAACTGCTGGTAGTATTTCATGTCGGGCGCCTGGATGCGGAGCAGATAGTCAAATGCTCCTGATATATTGTAGCACTCGGTCACCTGGGGAATTCCCTTTATCATTTCCGTAAATGCAAGTGCCATTTCACGGTTCAGACGCCTCAGTTTTATGCTGCAGAACACAGCGAATCCCTGATTCATCTTGTTGGCATCCAGGATGGCGGTGTACTGGCGGATGATGCCGGTGCGCTCGAGCCTCTTTACCCTCTCGTATGTCGGGGTGGTCGAAAGATGTACCTTGGCAGCGAGTTCCTTATTGCTCAGTCTGGCGTCCAGCTGCAATGCACGCATGATTTCCAAATCCTTGTCATCAAGTTTGATTGATTCTGTTCCCATGTATAATTATGCCAATATTTAGGATGATATTCTGATAAATATGGCAAATATAGATAAATATTCCAAAATATTAATTCTTCATAGAAGATAAATGCAAGCAATATACATTTGCATCAGAAACAATACAAACGAACGATATGTCACAGGAAAATCTTCATCTCGAAACCCTCGCCCTCCATGTAGGACAGGAACAGGCAGACCCGGCAACAGATTCACGTGCAGTGCCTATCTATCAGACTACATCATATGTATTCCATAATTCACAACATGCAGCTGACCGTTTCGGACTGAGAGATGCCGGAAACATATACGGAAGGCTTACGAACTCCACCCAGGACGTTTTTGAAAAAAGGATTGCAGCCCTCGAAGGCGGTGTCGGAGCACTTGCCGTTGCAAGCGGAGCAGCAGCCGTGACCTACGCCCTGCAGAACGTCTGCCAGGCCGGAGACCATATCGTGGCAGCAGACAACCTCTATGGCGGTTCATTCAACCTGATTACGCATACCCTTGCAACTCAAGGAATTACAAACACCATCGTAAACGTGAATGACCTCGCTGCGCTCGAAGCCGCCATCCAGCCCAATACAAAAGTGGTCTATGCAGAGACCTTCGGCAATCCGAACAGCGACGTCACCGACATCGAAGGAATCGCTGAAGTTGCACACAGGCACGGTATCCTCTTCATCATTGACAATACATTTGCAACCCCGTTCATCTGCAGGCCGATAGAACACGGAGCTGACGTGGTGGTGCACTCTGCAACAAAATTCATCGGCGGACACGGTTCGTCCCTGGGCGGAGTAATCGTCGATGGCGGAAAATTCGACTTCAAGGCCAATGCAGACCGTTACCCGTCAATCGCTAAACCGGATCCTTCATACCACGGAGCCATCTTTGCCGATGTTGCCGGCGCAGCAGCCTTCGTCACCCGCATCCGTGCCGTGATTCTGCGCGATACAGGAGCGACAATCTCACCATTCAATGCATGGATTCTGCTTCAAGGAGTTGAGAGTCTGCCACTTAGGATTGAGCGCCATGTTCAGAATGCACTCAAGGTTGTGGATTTCCTGAGCAGACATCCGAGGGTAAGAAGTGTCAGCCATCCGAGCCTTCCATCCCACCGTGACCATGAACTTTACAGGAAATATTATCCTGACGGTGCGGCAAGCATTTTCACCTTTGAAATAGATGGGACTCAGGAAGATGCATGGAAATTCATCGACTCGCTGAAAATCTTCTCGCTGCTGGCAAACGTCGCCGACGTGAAGAGCCTGGTTATCCATCCATACACCACGACACATAGCCAGATGAGCCCGGAAGAGCTTGCACAACAGCATATTACGCCATCGACAGTGCGCCTTTCAATCGGCGTGGAGCACATCGACGACATCATCGCCGACCTGGATCAGGCGCTGAAATTCTGACGACAAATATTTCCATCCCGGGAGCCTGCTGAAAATCTTTGATTTACCATCCGGACCAAGCGAAGTACGTGTGGAGTTCTCCGATTAATGCAGGGAATTTTCTATATTTGCAAAGAGACTAAAAAGTTAGGAAGGTCCGTTTTTCGAAGAAAAACGATGAGAATCAAGCGGGATGGAAAGCCGGAAGACATACATTGCGATTGACCTGAAGTCATTTTATGCTTCTGTTGAATGCGTCGCCAGGGGACTGGATCCTCTGACGACGAATCTTGTTGTTGCAGACATGTCGAGGACAGAGAAAACCATCTGCCTTGCCGTGTCGCCCTCCCTTAAATCTTATGGAATTCCTGGAAGAGCAAGGCTGTTCGAAGTTGTCCAGAAGGTCCGGGAAATCAATTCATACAGGAGAGGAAGGTACCGCGGAGAACTTCGCAAGGGCATATATGACAACCCGACCATCCTTTCCGACGCTTCGCTTGCGCTCGACTATATCGTAGCCCCGCCGCGCATGAGCGAATACATGAAAGTCAGTTCCAAAGTCTATGCGACATACCTTAAATATATATCGGCAGAGGACATACATGTCTATTCAATCGATGAAGTGTTCATGGATGTGACAGGATATCTGAAGTCGTACGGATGCACGGCCCATGAACTGGCAATCAGAATGATTCGCGATGTGCTCAAAACAACCGGCATAACTGCCACGGCCGGAATAGGGACAAACATGTACCTTGCAAAGATAGCCATGGACATAGAGGCAAAGCATAGTCCGGCAGACAAGGACGGGGTGAGGATTGCGGAACTGGACGAGATGTCCTACAGGAGAAAATACTGGGAGCACACTCCCCTGACGGATTTCTGGAGAATCGGCCACGGAATTGCCCGCAAGCTCGAATCGAGAGGAATGAGGACGATGGGAGACGTGGCCAGGATGTCAGTGGTCAACGACGAGGTGCTGTTCAAGCTCTTCGGCATAAATGCCGAGCTGATTATCGACCATGCCTGGGGCTGGGAGCCCTGTACGATAAAGCAGATCAAAAATTACAAGCCATCGAGCCACAGCCTTTCGGTCGGCCAGGTGCTATCCGAGGCCTACACTTTCGAAAAGGCGAGGGTGGTCATCAGGGAAATGGCCGACAGCCTTGCCCTGGACATGTTTGACAAACATTCAGTCTGCGACCAGATGGTCATAAACGTCTGCTATGACAGTTCCTGCGCCGGCAATTTCAAAGGAGAGATTGAGATGGACCATTATGGAAGGAAGGTCCCGAAACCGGTACACGGCAGTCAGAACCTCTCCCGCTTCACGTCCTCGGCCACAGACATCATCGAGGCGGTTACGACGGTTTACGACAAAATCGTTGACCGGAATCTGCTTGTCCGGAGGATGTATGTCGTCGCAAACAATGTCGTCCCCGAGGGCTCGGAACAGACCTGCCAGATGTCGCTTTTCGACGAACATCCGGAGCAGGACGAAAGGGAAAGACGCAGGCAGGAAGCCATTCTGAAGATAAAGAAGAAATTCGGTAAGAACGCCATCCTCCGAGGTCTGAACTTCGAGGAAGGGGCCACACAAAAGGACAGGAACAGCCAGGTAGGCGGCCATAAAGCATGAACGATGGGAAGATACGACGACATAATTGACATGGAGCATCACACCTCGCTGAGGCATCCGAGGATGTCGCTGGAAAACCGTGCTGCCCAGTTCGCACCTTTTTCCGCCCTGACCGGCTATGAGGATGTGATTGACGAGACCGGACGGCAGACGGATGAGTTTGTCGAGCCTGATCCGATGCAGATGCAACACCTGAATGAGGTCATGGGGATGATTCAGGATAGGCTGTCTTCGCGTCCGATGGTGTCGGGAACGAGGTTTGTGCCTGATGTCCGCAAGCAGGGAGGGGCCTTCTCCGCCTTCGAGGGGCATGTCCGCAATATTGACATGGAATCGGGGACGCTGGTGCTGGTGGAGGGTGGAAATGTGCCCATATCCCACATTGTGGATTTGAATTTGGAATAGGTCCATCCGGTTCGTCGTCTTTTGTTATATCTTAATATAGGTAATAATTGATTCATAAATTATTCATATTTTTAAGACATGCACCATCATATATTTCAAATTATAAGTCAATATAGCGTTTTTTAGAATTTATTTAATTTATAACACCCATCCATTTAGAGCTAAATTATTGCATTTCATCATTTTTTAACATAAAACATTTGGCATATAAAATAAAAAGTTATACCTTTGCACACGAGTTGATTCAGAGAGTTCTTCTGTAGCTCTCACAACTTATTGGTTATTAGTTTTAGTGTTATTAATTATGTGGTTAGAATGAGGTGTCCCCACGTGAGTGGCGACAGCTCATTATTTTTTTGTACCTTCTTCAATGTCTTTTGGGGGTTATCCTTTTATTAGTTATCTTTGCGGCTTATGTGCTTCGGCAGGAATTCCCTGATGGAGCTAAAGTATAATATGGAATAAATATGAAAATAGACCAGAACAAAGTAGTGGAGTTCATCTATGAACTCGAAGTTGAAGGAAACATAGTGGACCATGCGACGACAGAAAGGCCATTCGACTACATCCACGGCACAAACAGCATACTGCCCAAACTCGAGGAACATATCGAAGGGATGGAACCAGGCGACAAATTCACAATCACAATCTCCCCTGCTGACGGATATGGCGAGGTGGACCCGAACAAAATCATCGACCTTCCGAAATCGGCATTCGAAGTGAACGGAGAGATTCGCGAAGACCTGCTCGTTCCCGGCACGAGGATTCCGATGCTCAACAGCATGGGGGCTGTCATTCCGGGCATAGTGCTGGAAGTTTCAGCCGACATGGTCAAGATGGACCTCAACTCTGAAATGGCAGGTAAGACATTGAATTTCAGCGGAGAAATCATCAGCGTCAGAGAAGCGACCGAGAAAGAGCTCAAAGAGGGTCTGCACGGGGAATACCTCCACACCAACGGATGCGGAGGATGCCACGGGCACGGACACGAAGGCGGTTGCGGAGGATGCGGCGGCGGATGCCACGAAGAGGGCGGCTGCGGCGAAGGCGGTTGCCACGGCGAAGGACACGGCGAGGGCGGATGCCACGAGGGCGGTTGCCATGGCGAGGGGCATGGCGACGGATGCTGCGGCGGACACCACGAGGGCGGCTGCGGCTGCAACTGATAATTTCCGATAGTCATAAGTAAAATCTGCAACTATGTGGCTGTCACTTGCTTTTCTCTCAGCGGCACTGCTGGGATTCTATGATGTTTCGAAAAAAGCGGCACTGAAAGACAATGCAGTTCTTCCGGTGCTGCTTTTGAACACCCTGTTCTCAACCCTGATTTTCTCGCCCTTCATTCTTGACAACCTTTTCGGGGCGACATGGTTCAGCGGGACAATCTGCGACTCGGCAACCTATGCGGAGGGCATGGCTGGAACGACATTGAAGGCCCACCTGCTGGTAATTGTAAAGGCATTCATCGTGCTAAGTTCATGGATAACAGGATATTTCGGTCTGAAGCATCTTCCTATTACAATTGTCGGCCCGATCAATGCCACGCGCCCTGTCCTGGTGCTGGTCGGTGCTATGCTCATATTCGGAGAAAGACTGAATCTGTATCAATGGACGGGAGTGTTGCTTGCAGCACTGTCGATATTTATGATGAGCATATCGAGCAAGAAGGAGCAGATTGATTTCAAGAAAAATAAATGGATTTTCTGTGTGGCATTTGCCACGGTCATGGGAGCCGTCAGCGGTCTGTATGACAAATTCATAATGAAGCAGCTCAGCCCGATGTTTGTCCAGAGCTGGTTCAATTTCTACCAGCTCATCATCATGAGCATCATCTGCATGATTCTTTGGTACCCAAGCCGGAAACAGACCACCCCTTTCCATTGGAGCTGGGCTATTCCGCTGATTTCCATATTCATAGCTGGTGCGGATTTCGCATATTTCAATGCTTTGGGAAGTCCTGAATCCATGATTTCGGTCGTGTCGCTTGTGCGCCGGGGCTCGGTCATAATCTCGTTTGCCTGCGGGGCTTTGATTTTCAGGGAACGCAACCTCAAGGCTAAGGCTCTGGACCTTGGCCTTGTACTTCTGGGCATGTTGTTCATCTGGTTGGGAAGCAGATAAGGGCAAAGGTATTGACTATATGCTGATAGTTTGCTAAATTGCACAGTTTGAGTTATTATCATGCGCATTGCAGTTGTCATATTGAACTGGAATACGGAAGGTTTTTTGAGAAAGTTCCTTCCGGGACTTGTGCGTTCGGTGGAGACCGTTCACGGGGCTGAGGTAGTCGTCGCGGACAATGCCTCTACAGACGGGTCCATGGATGTGATGAGAGAGGTTTTTCCCGGAGTGAGGACCACCGTTTTTGAAAAGAATCTAGGATTCACAGGAGGATATAACGAAGCCTTTCACAGGATTGTCGATATGGTTGCGGAAGGTGAGGCTCCAGAATATTTTGTCCTCATAAATTCGGACATAGAGGTCGCCCCGGGATGGCTGGAGCCGCTTGTGGAATGGATGGATACCCACCCGGATTGCGGAGCTTGTGCCCCAAAGTTGCATAGTTACCAGCAGAGGGACATGTTTGAATATGCCGGAGCTGCCGGTGGATTCATTGATAAATATGGATATCCGTTCTGCCGTGGCCGGGTACTGAAGACTCTGGAAAGGGATATGGGTCAATATGACAGTCCTGCCGAGGTTTTCTGGGCCACGGGGGCATGTCTGATGGTCAGGTCGGAGCTGTGGAAAAGGCTCGGAGGTCTGGACAGCAGGTTTTTTGCCCACATGGAGGAGATCGACCTGTGCTGGAGGATGAAGCTGGAGGGATATTCGGTGAATGTGGTGCCGTCGTCGATGGTATGGCATGTGGGAGGAGGGACGCTGCCGGCAAGCTCGCCTATGAAACTTTTTCTGAATTACAGGAACAACTTGCTGATGCTCAGCAACAATCTGGCTAAGACCTATGCTGTGTACATGGTTTCGGCAAGGAAGATGGACGGGAAGGCGGTTATTGAGGAGTCCTTGGCAAGAAAGATTGCCGGTAAGGCGGTCCGGAAGGCACGATGGACCATTTTTCAGAGGATGGTACTTGACGGAATGTCCGCCATAGTCTATCTGCTGACTTTCAAATGGTCCTACTTCAAAGCAGTCATCCGCGCCCACAACGATTTCCGCCGGCTGAAAACGCAGGCCGATGTAACCCGGCTGGCAGAATATCTGCCCGAAGGCGGCAAAAAGGCAAAACTATGGGGCATATACCCTCATTGGATCATCCCCCGCGCCATCCTCCGCCCCACCACCGTCCCCCAATCCCTCCGCACCTGGTCCACCCACCATCATCAGCCCCCGCACAGCACAACAACTCCCAACAAAGCGCAAATCTAATGTTTACTTTTGATTTGCTTTTCTGA
>CALZOR010000069.1 GCA_945827785.1 uncultured Bacteroidales bacterium
GTCAACGAGCTTGTTGACCTGGTCCTGATCAATGGCATCCTTCCCGTCAACTTTTGTCAGAGGCCACCTCATGCAGCCATATCCGAGGATGCTGACCTTGTCACCTGTGTTCGGATTGATTCTGTATGTCATTTCTCCGCTGTCCTGCGTGCTTGCTCCCTCCTCCTGTGCTCCCGCGCATGATTTGAGAAGACCATCTGATACGACGGCTGCTCCACAGGCTCCTGCGGCTTTTATGAAATCCCTGCGACTGATATTCTTGTTCTGCATAACTTGACCGTTTTAGATTGTTCTGTGTACTTCGTGTCCTTCAACATGGATTGCCGGATATGGGGCGGAAGGACACAGGTTCTCGCACGCTCCGCATCCGATGCACCTGCTTTCATCCACCGACGGAATCCTTGCCGACTTGCTGTCTTCAGGGTCTGCAGGAACCATGCTGATTGCTCCTGCAGGACAATGTTTTGCACAGTTGCCGCAATGGACGGAGTCTGTGTTCACAACGCAGAGGTTATAGTCCACAATCGCATGTCCGATTTGTGTCGAGGCCTTCTCCTGAGGACTGATTCCAATTATGGCACCAGCCGGGCAGACTTTTGAACATTCAGTACATTCTGGCCTGCAATATCCTCTCTCATAGGACATTTCCGGCTGCATGAATCTCTCAAGTGAGGATGATGGCCTCAGAACGTTGTTCGGACAGGTGTTTACGCAGAGCTGACATGCCGTGCAATGGTCCGTGAAATGCTTCAGGCTTGCAGAGCCAGCAGGAACAAGGGGAGTCTCACGCTTCGGAACCTTGTGTCTGCGCTCCGGGGCAAGCCTTTCTGTCACTTCCTTCTGTTGAGCCTTCAGGCTTGAGGCTCCAATGAGGGCGGCTCCCACGAGAAAGGCTCTTCTGCCGGTATCGGGGCCTTTCTGCTCTTCCCGCATTCGCATCTTTCCGGCAGCCTGACCGTATCTGAAACGATAACTAATTGCTCCGTCGTTGCATGTGCTGATGCAGTCCATGCAGCTTACGCAACGGCTCGTATCGACTTTGAAATTTGCAATATCGATGCAAGACGCCTTGCACTGCCTTGAGCAAAGCCCGCATGAACGGCATTTACTGGTGTCAATTACAGGAGCAAACAGGCTGAATTTTGAAATGAAGCCAAGAACGCTGCCTACAGGGCAGACATTGTTGCACCATGTTCTTCCGTTCCTCCATGCAAGGACGGCAAGGAGTACGAAGGTCGCTGCCGATACTGCAAACGTGCTTATGCTCCTTATCCAGACTTCACGGCTGTAAAATGCGTAGGAATCAAATCTGCTGCATATCCATGCAATAAGGTTGTTTCCAAGGGTATAAACCGGAGCGAAGAGATTCTGGGCAATCCTTCCATAGGTACTGTATGGGGCAAGTATCCCGGCAATTGCGCTGACTCCGAAAGCCATGGTGACGATGAACAGGACAAGAAATGCTATTCTGAGCCATGGACGGTTCTTGACATATCTGAAGCGAAATCTGTCTTTCTTCTTTATCTTGCCACGTGTCCATGAGATGATGTCCTGCATGACTCCCAGGGGGCAGATTACCGAGCAGTAAACTCTTCCGAGAATGAGTGTCAGGAGCAGGAGTACAACTACCGTTGCGACATTCAAGGCAAGGAATGCCGGCAGAATCTGAATCTTTGCCATCCATCCGAGCCAGGTATGAAGCGTCCCGGTCACGTCAAGGAAAAGGAGAGTGACTCCCGTAAAGAACAAGGCGGCAAGCACTGTCCTGATGAGCCTCAAAATGTTTCTTTTCTTGTTTTTCATTTTTGTTCCAGTCTGTTTCAACACAAAAAACAAACTTACGAAAAAATCTGCAAAAAGTGCTTGCCAGAGCAATAAAAGCTGGAATTTTGCCGGGGCTGACGTCAAGTCCTTCGGATATCGTCCTGTATGGCAGACTTTATGTCAGCCTCAGCTTGATAAATGATAATGTTGAGAAGAATATTACTGAGGCATTTTTATTATTCCTCCTTGACGATTCTTAGTTTGGTAGCCTGGACTTCAAAGACCTGCTTTTCTATACCTTCGGCATTGGTGTATTTGTTCAGTCTCAGTCTGCCGCAAACATATACAGGGACTCCTTTGGCAATCTTGTCCATGTCATGGATGTCCTTTCCCTCCCATGCTACGATATTGTGCCAGGTTGTTTCCGACACACCGGCTCCTTCTTTCTTGTAGAAGTATTCTGTGGCCAGTGAGAAATTGATGACCTTCTTGCCGCTGGCTTCGTTTGCTCTTACCGTCCCGACGTGCCCCTGCAGCTCAATTCTGTTGATGTGTTCCATAATTTGTGTTTTATTTTCGTTAAACCTTTCCCCACAATATTACGCGCGCTCTTGTAGGCTGGAAGCAAAGTAAAGTCAAAGTTTTGAGATTATCGTGCGATTTAAAAGTTGGAATGGCACATTTTTCTGTTTTTGATTATTGTCAAATTTGTTTAATGGTCTCCTATGGACTGATGAATTTTTTGCATAGGAGAATAAAAAATTTAACGGTTCATTTTTAATTTTCGAGAATTCCTGAAATTGTCAAAAACAGAAAAAAGAACTGATTAAAACGGAAAATTCATTTGCCGGATATTGTTATTGAAAATGTTCCTGATGATATTTGCCGCAGTCGAAAAACTGATTAACTATGCAGTATAAATCCTATAAACTTACTCCTGTCTGTCTGGAATGCGGAGACAGAATCAAATATGGACGCTCAGACAAGAAATTCTGCAGCTCAACATGCCGCAACAAGTTTTATTACATGCATTTCAGCAGAAGCCAGAGATTTCGCCGGAAGGTCATGTCGGTATTGTCCAAGAATTATCAGATTCTTGAAACTTATCTTCTTGCAGGTGTGGATTCGGTTGAGCTGGTAGAAGCTGTAAATCTCGGCTTTGTACCAAGCACGGTTACTTCTCATCAGAGAATCCGGGGCAAAGACGAATGTTGCTGTTTCGACATTAAATATATAATGACGGAAACACGTATATCTTCTTTGACGAAAATACAATTTGTTTCACTAAATTTGCGGTCCAAAACATTAAAACCTTCAGATGATGAACAGTAAATTGATAGCTGCAGGCGCAATGCTTGCTCTAATGACAAGTTGTAATATGGAAAATCCTCTTTTGACTGAGTCGAATCTGCCATACGGAGCTCCTCAGTTTGACAAAATCAAAAATGAACATTATCTCCCGGCATTTGAGACAGCGATTGCCCAGGCAAAGGCGGAAATCGATGCCATCGTAGCCAACCCGGATGAACCTACATTTGAAAACACAATCGAGGCGATGGAATTTGCCGGAGGCACCCTTGACAGGGTATCTTCTATTTTCTTCAATATAATGGAGGCTGACACCGATGACCAGAAGCAGGAAATTGCAGAGAAGGTTTCTCCGCTGCTTACTGAGTACTCGACTTACGTTTCCCTGAACGCACCATTGTTTGAAAGAGTAAAGGCCGTATATATGAAAAAGGATGCCCTCGGACTGGACCCTGTGCAGGAAAGGCTTCTCGAGCAGCACTACAAGAGTTTCGTAAGGGGCGGCGCCAATCTTTCCGATTCGGATAAGGAAACATATACCGAGCTCTCCAAGGAACTTTCAATGACCACTCTTCAGTTCAGCAAGAACGTGCTTGCTGCAACCAATGCATACACCCTTCATGTGACTGACAGCACTCAGCTTGAAGGCCTTCCGGATTATATGCTTGCTCTTGGTCGTGAAACCGCTCAGGAGAAGAATCTTGAAGGATGGGCATATACTCTTGACTATCCGAGTTATGGACCTTTCATGAAATATTGCAGGAATCGTGACCTTCGTCGTCAGATGTGGACGGCTTACAATACCAAGGCAGTAGGAGGGGAGAATTCAAATCTGGAAAATGTAAAGAAGATTGTGGAGCTCAGGATAAAGACTGCAAATCTTCTCGGCTATGAGACCTATGCGGACTATGCTCTCGAAGACCGCATGGCAAAGGACAAGAAGACTGTGAATGACTTTATCTCGGAACTTCTGTTACCTTCAATGCCTTATGCCCTTGCAGATGTCAGGGCCGTGAGGAACTATGCTGTCAAAAACGGTTTCAATCCTAAGGACGAATTCATGCCATGGGACTTCTCGTTCTGGTCTGAGCGCTATCAGGAGGCTGAATACTCGCTCAATGCTGAGCAGCTTAAGCCATATTTCAAACTTGAGAATTGTATAGATGCCGTCTTCGACCTTGCCAACCGCCTCTACGGCATTACATTCGAGCAGCTTGACAATGTGCCTGTATATCATAAGGATGTAAAGGTTTATGACGTGAAGGATGAAGACGGAAAACATCTTGCACTTTTCTATGCCGACTTCTTCCCGAGGGCAAGCAAGAGGGGCGGCGCATGGATGACGGAATTCCGTGGCCAGAGCATCAGGAATGGTGTTGAATACCGTCCTTTCATCAGCATCGTGACCAATTTCACCAAACCGACGGCTGATACACCTTCTCTTATTACCCACGATGAATTCACGACCTTCCTTCACGAATTCGGACATGCTCTTCATGGAATTCTGGCACAGGGTAAGTATCCGTCATTGACAGGCACAAACGTGGCTCGTGATTTTGTGGAGCTTCCTTCCCAGATAATGGAGAACTGGGGTTATGAAAAGGAATATCTGAATACTTTTGCGCGTGATTACCGCACAGGTGAGCCTATCCCGTCAGAACTAATCGACAGGATTATTGCTGCCAAGAACTATCTTGCCGGCTATTCTCAGGTGCGTCAGCTGCACTTTGGATATCTGGATATGGCTTGGCATTCACTCACAAGTGTGCCTGAGACCGGTACAGTTGAGTTCGAGAAAGCTATTCTTGCTCCTTATGCCGTTCTTCCTTCCATAGAGGAGGCTGCAATCTCACCGGCTTTCAGTCATATTTTCTCTGGCGGATACTCAGCCGGTTACTATTCATACAAATGGGCTGAGGTTCTTGAGGCGGATGCCTTCTCTCTCTTCAAGGAGAAGGGAATCTTCAACAGGGAAGTCTCAAATTCTTTCCGCAAGAACATTCTTGAGAAGGGGGACAGTCAGGATGCTGCCGTTCTGTATCGCAACTTCCGAGGCCATGACCCTCAGCCGAAAGCGCTGATGGAAAAGCTCGGCCTGACGAAATAGCCTCTCAAAATTGCCTTACGAATCATCAGTATTCTTATTTCGGACCGCAGAGTAAGTTGCAGCGGCAGATAGCCGCAGGCGGCATTGGCTCCCGAAAAGGGAAGGGACCCACGAAGTGGGGAGGACCGCCGGCGGCTATCTGCTGCTGCAACATTCATAATAGCAAAGAAGGAGACTAAAAAATCAACTTTTTAGTCTCCTTCATCGTGTTTGTCCGGCACGCACATCCTCTAACGGGTGCAAGTCCCCAAACCGCCCTGATAGTGGGAAGAGGCAGGCGGTCAGGCGATTTTGGTAGCGCCTTCCTTAGGCTCCTTGAAGAGGAAGATGAAGAGGATGGCAACCACGAGGGCGTAGCCGGCGAAGATATACCATGCGGTGCTCCATGACGGCTCAGCTGCGTTATAGACAAAGTGGTTCACCACGGCCTGGGCAGAAAGCGTACCTACGGTTGCTCCGATACCGTTTGTCATGAGCATGAAAAGTCCCTGAGCGCTGTTCTGAATCTTCTCGGTGGTCCTCATGTTGACATAGAGGGAACCTGAAATGTTGAAGAAATCGAAGGCGACTCCATATACAATCATGGAGAGGATGAGCATCCACACGCCGCTGCCTGTGTCACCTGCTCCGAACAGCCCGAAACGCAGCACCCATGCAAACATTGCAATGAGCATTACCCTCTTGATGCCGAACAGTTTCATTGCAACAGGGATGAGCAGGATGCCCAGAGTCTCTGAAACCTGAGAAATCGAAATAAGGGCATTTGCATTGCGTGCACCCCAGGTGCCGGCAAATTCAGGCACCTCGGTAAAGTGGGTGATATATGGATTTGCAAAGCCGTTTGTAATCTGAAGCGCAACTCCGAGGAGCATGGAGAAAATGAAGAATATCGCCATGTTCCTGTCCTTGAAAAGCGAGAAGGCTTTGAAACCGAAACGCTCAGCAAGACTCACGTTTGTTGCAGCATCCTGGCTGCAAGGGCATGAAGGCAGGGTAAAACAGTACAGAAGCATTGCAATCCCGCAGACACCGGAAACCATGAACTGGTTGTAGGTGTACTGGAAAGCAACCCCATCGCCGCCTTTGACGAAGTTCACGAAAAGCATTGCACAGATGAAACCGATGGTTCCGAATACCCTGATAGGAGGAAAATCCTTCACGGTATCATAGCCGTTATTCTCAAGAATCCTGAATGCAACGGAATTGGAAAGGGCGATGGTAGGCATGTAGAATGCGACACTCACCGAATAGATGCTGAACAGGATTGCAAAGTTGACGTCTGTCCCAGCAGACATCCCATAGCAGGACGCCCCAATCATCGCTGCACCTGCAACTCCGTGGCAAAGGCCAAGAAGACGCTGGGCCGGAACCCATTTGTCGGCAACGATACCCATAAGTGTCGGCATGAAGATGGACACGATGCCCTGCATCGCATAGAAAATGCCTATTCTGGTAGCTAGACCGACCGAAGCGAGATAGCTTCCCATAGATGTAAGGTAAGAACCCCACACTGCCCATTGCAGAATATTCATTACAATGAGCCTCAGTTTGATTGATTTATTCATATAGTTTGTCGTGTTATTGTTATTGTCTATTTAGGCGCAATCTTGTAGAGGAAGGCCGTGATGAAGGCATATAGCACATTCGGTACCCAGAGGGCTATTCCCGGCGGCAGTACGCCCGTGTGCACGAACATCTGGCTGAACCTCAGGAAGAGGATGTAGGTGAAGGCGAGTGCGATGCCGATACCGATGTTCCAGCCGATTCCTCCTCGTCGTTTGCGGGACGAAAGCGAAACTCCCATTATGGTGAGGATGAAAGCCGAGAAAGGCAGGGCAAAGCGCGTGTGTTTCTCAATCAGGGCGAACTTGACATTCGCGTCACCCCTCATCCGCTGTACGGCAATCAGGTCGTTGAGCTCCTTGTAGGTCAGCGTCTCCACGGTATTTTCAGTCAGGTAGAAATCCTTGACGGAAAGGGCCAGAGTCGTGTCAATCTGATTCCCGCTACGGATCTTGTCCGTAAGGTCCTCGTTATAGTCCCTGATAAAGTATTTCTTGAGTCTCCATTTGCCGGAGGTCGTGTCATAAACCGCAGATTCAGCGGAAATCTTGGAAACGAGCTTATTGTTTTCAATCCTTTCCAAGGTGAAGCGGTAGGCAGTCTTGTTCCAGGAACTGAATGACTCTGCATAGACATATTCTCCCGGGGAAATCTGGTAATGTACGTTCCTGCCCACGCTCATGAACCTTGTCTTGATGTATTTGTTCTCAAAATCCAACCTCGTCTTGTTGGATTCCGGGATGACAAAAAGGTTGAGACACAGGGACAGAAGGGCAATCAGCGAAGCCGAGAAAATATATGGGACCATCATCCTGTGGAAGCTGATACCGCAGGAAAGGATGGCGATGATTTCAGAGTCAGCCGCCATCTTGGACGTGAAGAAGATTACCGTGATGAATACGAACAGGGGGCTGAACATATTCATGAAATAGGGCACGAAATTGACGTAGTAGTCGAAAATGATTGACTTGAGCGGGGCCTCCTTGCTCACGAAATCGTCAATCTTCTCGCTGATGTCAAATATGATGACAATCCCGATGATGAGAATCAGCGCGATGAAGAATGTGGAAATGAATTTCCGGACTATGTAGGCATCAAGTTTCCTTGGTCTGAGGTCAATCATGTCTGTACTGTTAAAGTCTGTTGGTCAAACGTGGCACCACTGCATCCTTCCATGCCTTGAAATCTCCGGCCTTGATGTGCTGGCGGGCTTGATTGACAAGGTCGAGGTAGAATGCAAGGTTGTGCTCGCTGGCAATCTGCCCGGCAAAAAGCTCTCCGGCAATGAAAAGATGTCTAAGATAAGCCTTCGTATAGGTTCTGTCCACAAAGGATGTCCCTTTCGGGTCGAGAGGGGAGAAATCATCCGCCCATTTCTTGTTCCTCATGTTCATGATACCGTCCCAGGTGAACAGCATGCCGTTGCGCCCGTTGCGTGTCGGCATCACGCAGTCGAACATATCGACTCCGCGGGCGATGCCTTCAAGAATGTTCGCCGGCGTGCCTACTCCCATCAGATATCTTGGCTTGTCCTTAGGCAAAACAGGGTCCACCACCTCAAGCATTTCGTACATCTTCTCCGTAGGCTCTCCCACTGCAAGGCCTCCTATGGCGTAACCATCCCTGTCGAAAGAGGCGGCATGCTCGACCGCCTGTATTCTCAGGTCGGGATAGACGCAGCCCTGTACGATTGGAAAAAGTGTCTGCGAGTAGCCGTACAGGGGCTCTGTACTGTCAAAGTGCCTGATGCACCTCTCAAGCCATCTCTGTGTCAGGCTGAGCGATTTCTTCGCATACTCGTATGTTGCGTCGCCGGGGCAGCATTCATCCAGGGCCATGATGATGTCAGCGCCGATAATGCGCTGTGTATCAACGTTGTTCTCCGGAGTGAAGACATGTTTCGAGCCGTCGATATGTGAACGGAAGATGCATCCGTCCTCGGTCAGTTTCCTGATGGGGCTGAGGGAAAATACCTG
>CALZOR010000070.1 GCA_945827785.1 uncultured Bacteroidales bacterium
AATCCATTGTAAATCACTGTATCCAAGTGGATTGAGGCTGCTTTTCGAAACAATTAGAGCAACAATATGCATAGCGAAAATTTCCAATTTTCATTCAAAAATCATAACTTTACAAATTATTTGGGTTATTACGCCCTTAATTTGAGTTTTATGGCAGGGAAAGCAAATAAAAATAAGAAATATACATTCATCGACCTGTTTGCTGGCTGCGGCGGGTTGAGTGAAGGCTTTCTTGAATCCGGAAAATTTGAACCATTGGCTCATGTTGAATGGGAGTTGCCAATGGTAAATACACTACGTAACAGACTATCGACACATTGGAACTATACTGAAGAAGAGGCACGTAAATCTGTAATACTTTTTGATATTCAAAAAACGAAGGAACTTATTTCCGGAAAGTGGTCAGAAGATTCTATAGCCCAATATGGTCAATACAATCACCCAGATATTATTTCAAAAGGGCTAAAGGGAATTATTGGTAGAAAAAAAGTGAATCTTGTCATTGGCGGGCCTCCTTGTCAGGCTTATTCTATTCATGGAAGAGCAACAGACAAAGACTCAATGCAGAATGATTACAGAAACTACTTGTTCGAAAGCTTCGTTAAAGTTGTTAAAGCATTCAAACCAGACATCTTTGTATTTGAAAATGTAGCTGGAATTTTGTCTGCAAAACCAGGAGGCATTCATGTAACGGAACGAATATATAATGCTTTTTCTGAGGTCGGGTATACTATTCGTACTCCAAAGGAATTAAACAATTCAATTTATAATGCTGTTGACTTCTGCGTGCCTCAAAATAGACCAAGAGTTATTATATTGGGTATTAGAACAGACAGCGGATACGATTTAGAAAAGCTATATTCTTCAATATCATCAGAGGTAACAGATAATCATAAGACGGTCCGAGATGCAATTTCCAATCTGCCAAGAATTCTTCCTTTAAGAGAACCTATCAGGGTTGGCAAAGGGAATGTATCTCATAAAGTCATCGACCCTAATCCGATGATTACCCAGCATGAACCAAGATATCATGCACCACGGGAAGTTAATGTCTTTAGAGAATGGGTAACAAAGGACATGAACCGAATATCACAGAAAGAAAAAATTGATTTTTATTATAAGATTACCGGGCATCATACATTGTATGCAAAGTACAAAAGCCTATATTGGGATAAACCATCTCATACAATAGTAGCTCATCTAAGTAAAGATGGTTACATGTTTATCCATCCTGATCCTGAACAGGCAAGGAGTATAACAATAAGAGAGGCTGCGTTATTGATGACCTTTCCTATGGATTATGAGTTTATAGGAAATACAGCAATGTGTTATAAGATGATTGGTAATGCAGTACCAGTGCTTATGGCTAAAGGCATTGCGAATGGTATCGCAAAGGAGATGAACAAATGAACGTATTAGTAGCATGTGAAGAGAGTCAGGCTGTATGTAAAGCATTTAGGAGAAGAGGCCACAATGCCTACAGCTGTGACATTTTGGAATGTAGTGGAGGACACCCGGAGTGGCATTTGCACCAGGATGTCCTTGAAGTAATCCGCAATCGAGGTGGTATTCTTGAAAACGGTGACACATATTTCCTTCCTGAAGGGCAAGAATGGGATTTAATGATTGCTCACCCACCTTGCACTTATTTATCTGTAAGCGGTGCACGTTGGCTATATCATCCTGATGATGCAAACCTTCCAATAGAGCAAAGACGGGAACATCCACATCATCTCGGGCGCAGACAATTGCAAAAGGAAGCAATGGCTTTTTTTATGGAATTCACAAAGACAAATATCAAGCATTGGGCTATTGAAAATCCTGTCGGCATTATGAATTCACACTATAGAAAAGCAGACCAGATTGTGCAACCATTTTGGTTTGGAGATCGTGCGTCAAAAAAAACATGCCTGTGGTTACATAATCTTCCTCTCCTTACACCGACTAATATGGTCGAAGAGGGTGAGCGAGTTGTACTCTCAAGCGGTAGAAGTTTGCCAAAATGGTATTCAGACTCATTTAACACACGCATCTCAACAGAAGAGAGAAGGAGACTTAGAAGTAAAACCTTCCCTGGTTTCGCTGAAGCTTTAGCTGAACAATGGGGCAACATTGAATAGTTATGATTTTTGTCACTAAATTTCGTGCAAATGATCTGAACCCGTCGAAGGGAAAACAGATTGAGTTCAATATTGGAGTTGTAAAGAACATCTTCCAATTTACTTCTGATCAAGAATCAGCAGAAATTAAATGCGTATCCCTGGCAGACAATACTGTCGACGTCAAAATTAAAGCATCATTCACGAAGAGCCCGGCTCGAGGTGATTATAAAATTTATCAAAATGCAGATGGAAGTCCAGACCTTAAGGATTTCTTCTTAGATACGCTTCACCTCACTAAAGAGGCAAACAGTGACGATTTCTACGCTATTCGTAAGACCGCAGCGAAAAAGTACATTCTATACTACATACCAAAAAATCTCTTCTTCACTGCGTTCTTTAACATCCTCACTGACGATCAGATTGTCTTTGGTAATCAAGGAAACGCAGGCAATGGAGAAGGCTTGGCATATGCAACTTCTCTCCAAAAAATCTATTACGGTTGCCCAGGTACAGGTAAGTCGCATAAGGTTAAAGGACTGACTGAGGGTGCTGATGGCGAGAAGACTGTGTATTTCGATGAGTCAGGAGCCAAGGTGGCTGACGTTAATGCTGTAGAGGATAAGTCTAAGCTTTCAAGCAATATCTTCCGTACGACTTTCCACCCGGATTATGACTATTCGTCATTCGTGGGTTCTTATAAGCCGGTGATGCAGCCTGTGCTTGACGCTGATGGCAATGAGACAGGTAAGGAGGATCTTGTATATGCGTTCGTTCCGCAGGTGTTTACAAATGCCTACGTGCGTGCTTGGAAGTCTCTTGCTGATGAGTCACTGACCGATGCAGAGAAGCAGGTTTATCTCATCATAGAGGAGATAAACCGTGGCAACTGCGCTCAAATCTTCGGTGACTTGTTCCAGTTGCTTGACCGCAAGAATGGATTCTCGGAGTACCCTATCATCCCGGATGCAGAACTACGCAAATACCTTGCAAAGGAGAAACTCGAGAACAATATGCTTCGCCTCCCGGCAAACCTCCACATCCTCGCCACAATGAACACCTCTGACCAGAGCCTATTCCCTATGGACTCTGCATTCAAGCGTCGCTGGGCAATGGAGTATATTCCTATCAACCTCAAGCAAGAAAAGGCCAAGACTTTCACTTTCAAGGTGAAAGGTGTTGATTACTCTTGGGTTGAGTTCCTCGCGAAGGTGAATCCTCTCATCCGCAAGGCGACCGACAGCGAGGACAAGCAGATGGGCGAATTCTTCATCAAGGAAAGTGTTTCAGAGGAAGATTTCAAGAATAAGGTAATGTTCTACATCTGGAATGACGTCTGCAAGGACCTCTATTCTGCGAGCCGCATTTCTCCGCTATTCTTTATGCGAAGTGCCGATGGAGACGACCGCAAGGACGTGTTCACATTCGCTGAGCTCTTTGGCTCTGGCCGCTACAACGAGGAAGCTAACGATTACACCTTACCGTCAGACCTTCTCGAAGGCTTCATCAAGAACTATCTCAAACTGAAGCCTAAGACCGCTACTACTCCAAACGCAGAATAATCCGATATGCTCGTATATTTCGAAGGACATAGATACCCCAAAGACCTTGTAGTCCCCTACTTCACAGACAGGGACTTCAATGAGCCTGTCGTGCCGTATATGCATGACCAAAAGGGATACTACCTCGAATATATCGGCTATATCTTCGTAACTAGCGAGAAGTACAGTGGTCCCGTATTCATCCTTCCAAAATCATTTCTGGCAGTAGATGTATCAGACCCAGAGAAACGCGAGACTCTGCTTGGAGAGTCAGGCCTGCTTCCTGAACAGATATTCGATACAGACAAAGACGACAATGTCTTGACACTCAGTGGTCGCGAAACCTTCCTGCCGGAACTCAGCCTTTGGCTGTTCCGCGCAATGGTGCGTTTTCGCGAAGACTGCAAGAAGGAGAAAGACCACGAAAATCTTGAGAAACTATACCAGCTCACGCCACAGGACAACTCCCGTGACCGTGACTTCCTCAGCACTGCCATCCGTCTAATAGACTTCCTCTCAGACCACCGCAACCTCTTCACCCAGATCCACAAGATAAACAACTCCGGACGTGCGGCCATTGACTGGAACAAGACCATTCGCAAATACCCATACATCAAAGAAGGCAAGCCATACTACCTTGACCTCCAGATCAAGGACAAGGCCATCAACATAGACGAGGAACTCATCATCCTCTACTACTCTGTCCTCCGCTACCTCAAGGACAAGTTCCACTTCCCTATCACGCTCGGTGACATCCCGTACGAACTCCTGTCACCTTCAGAAATCCAGCGCTACCTTGACACAGGTGTCGGCAAGCGCAAGATGCGCGACATCAAAGGGAAATACTTCCGAGACGACCTCCGTACACTATGGACTCTCCTTGACGCATTCTTCACATTCAACTACAGCCGCGATGACAAATGCCCACGCAAGGAAGCCCTCGCAGTGAAAGAATTCGACGCAGTCTTCGAAAAAATGGTAGACCGTCTCATAGGAGACACTAGCAAACTCGCAGCCCTCAAGAACCAGAAGGACGGCAAACTCATCGACCACATCTATATGGACAAGTCCCTCATTGGCAAGGACTCCAACATATACTACATCGGCGACAGCAAGTACTACAGCGATAGCCACGACATCGAAGGTGTTCCGCTCTACAAGCAGTTCACCTACGCCCGCAATGCCATCCAGTACAACATCGACCAATACTACCTGAAACACAAGGCAAACCCCAACGCCATCCGCTACCGCGACAAAGACACCGAAGGCTACAACGTCACTCCGAACTTCTTCGTAAGACCGAAAATAAAGAGCGACACCCTAGACTTTGACACCCCTTCCTTCAGTGCCAGCGACAACCAGCCGAAGCCCAACAAACACTTCGAAGACCGTCTCTTCGACCGAGACACCCTCCTCCTGCGCGAATACGAGATCAACCTCATATTCCTCATCGCCGCGTACGGCTCCTACGAAGACCACTGGGCCACCTCCATCCGCACCACCATCCGCGAAGACATGCTCCAGTTCCTCACCGACACCTACAACTTCTTCAAGATACAGCCGAAGGACATCCCGGTCACAACACCAACTGGGAAACTCTTCGACATCCCATTCCTGAACTACTTCCACAACCTCCTCGCAGGCAAAGTCTACAAAGAGTCCGACGACTCCACCGACCTCATCCTCGCCTTCGAGAAGAAAACCGAACAAGGCAAACTTGACCTCAAGGAAGTCCAGGAAGACCTTCATGATGCCATAACTGGCGGCAGCATCACCGATCCGATAGAATTGAAGCCGTAAGTATTAAAAATCGAATAAAAATAAGGATATTTACATATGGAATATACTTTGTCAAAAGAATCTGCATCTCTGTTCGAGAGCATCAAACACATAGACGAAAATGGAGTAGAGTTCTGGTTTGGTCGAGAACTTGCACCATATCTTGGCTATGCTCAATGGCGCAACTTCGAATCCGTAATAGAAAAAGCCAAAGATGCCTGCAAAACGGCCTCTGGCGACGTTCTATCCAATTTTGCTGACGTCAGCAAAATAGTAAAAACCGGTGTCGCCGAGAAAGAAGTCCAGGATGTAAAACTTACCAGATACGCCTGCTACCTTATTGCTCAGAACGGTGACCCGCGAAAGAAAGAGATCGCCGAAGCCCAGACATACTTTGCCATCCAGACCAGATATGCCGAGATTCAGCAGATGCAGGAATACCAGCGCCTGACCACCGAAGAAGAGATGCGACTCTTCCTCCGCAGGCAGATGAAGGAGCACAACTCCCAGCTTGCCGATGCCGCCAAGAGTGCCGGAGTAAAGGAACCTTGGGAATATGCCCGATTCCAGAATGCCGGATACCGTGGCCTGTATAACGGAATGGATGAAGATGCCATCCACCGCCACAAAGGCCTTACCGAAAAGCAGAAGATTCTTGACCACATGGGCAGCACAGAACTTGCCGCCAATCTCTTCCGTGCCACACAGGCAGAAGAAAAGCTCAGAAAGGAAAACATACAGGGAAAAGATCAGGCGAATGCTGTCCACTACAGCATAGGCGTAGAAGTCAGAAAGACCATTGAACGTATCGGCGGCACAATGCCCGAAGACCTCCCTTCAGTTGAAAGCATCAAGCTGGTAGAAAAGAAACAGAAGCAGATCGAGAAAGCCAACCAGAAACTGATTGACTCCAAGAACAAGTCATAGATAAATAATAATTTGTCAGAGGGTAACCGGTAATCAACAAATGAGAAATCTTTGGGGCATCATTGCTTTATTCTTCGTGTCATCTTGCACGATCGTGCGAGGTTATTTGGCTGATGGGGCTTACGGCCCGACGAGTTTCAGTTATGAGAAACAGTTGAAGGATACCATCGTCAATCGTGGCGAGGTCTTTTCTTTCGGGAAAGCATCGACTCCGTGCGACTGGATTGATACGCTACATTTCTTTAACCAGGGCCGGATGTATTCGAATACCACGATGTGGGAGGCCATAGGTCCCAAGACCGAGACGCAGGGTGTCCTAATTGTCCAGAATGACAGCATCGTCTATGAGAAATGTACGGGCGAGATGGCAGTCGATAAGATTGCCGGCGTGTTCTCTGTTACGAAGTCCGTCACGTCTCTGCTTTGCGGGATTGCAGTGGATGAAGGGTATATCAAGAGCATCGATGAGCCGGTGACGGTTTATCTGACTGAACTGATGAAAGCAGACCCGATGTGGCAGAAGCTTACCATCCGGCATCTGCTGGATATGCAGAGCGGCCTTGACTTCGACGATACCTATTCGCTGAGGCTGCAAGATTTGAAACGGCTGAATGCCATGTCCAGGTTGTATTACGGGCGCAATATCAAGGCGCAGGTAAAGAAACTGAAGTTCCGTTGCGAGCCTGGCACTGAGTACCGATACGAGAGCATGACTACCGAGGTTCTGGGACTTGTCATTGAGCGGGCTACGGGCCGTAGATTCGCCGACTACCTGGAAGAAAAGGTATGGACACCTCTGGGGATGGAATTCCCAGCTTTCCTCTCATATGATAGCAAGAAGCATCACGCACCCCACGCCTTCGGCGGGTTGGCCTTGACCATGCTGGATTTGGCGAAGATTGGCCGGCTTTATCTGAATAAGGGCGTTTGGGACGGAAAGAGGATTGTGAGCGAATCCTGGATTGAGCAATCTACGGCCTATTCGGCAGACAATGAGGGCTACCACTTCTGCTGGTACAACACCAGTTGTATTGGGGCCGACAAAGCAGACTATCCCGGATACTACGCTATGGGTATCCGCGGACAAATCCTTTTCGTGAATCCGTACAAGAATCTGATTATGGTGCGGCTGGGGCTGAAGGATGACACTTATGCCCATATTCCGTACCTCTTTGAGCAGCTGAGCAACATCTGGCCGGAATAAAAGCGATGCAAAAGAGAATCATTGTCACATTGGTTGTCGCGTGCCTGCTACAAACGGCATTCGCGCAAGATAAGGAACTGCTGATTATTGGGACGATGCATGAAGTCCCAAGTATAGTGAGCCACAGTTACAGGCCGTTGCTTCAATACGCCAAGCGGTATGGTCCGGAGGCTATTTTTACTGAGGACATTCGACCGGATGACACATTGAGCCTCAGGAATTTCACGCCTCGGTTCATGCACCTTGCGGATTCTCTTTTGCGGGTCAACACTATCGATGAAGAGCGATTCCAGAACTTGCGTGGGAAAAAGCTGTCGGATATGGATTCCAGCGATTTTGCTTTTCTGGCAGACGCCTATTTACAGAGGCGGGACCGGGCAAATTATGCATACTATGATTATCTGAAAACGTATGGCACTGCTGGAGCAAAGAAACCGCTGAGGAAAGAGAATGGGGACTTGATATTTCCGCTTGCCGTTTCGATGAGAATAACCGAATTGCTGCCTGTCGATGATCATCAGGCGGAACCTGAATACCAGCGTGCTTGGGATAACGCAATGAGGGCCACCGAAGGCACGGAAGATGAAAGGATTCTCCTCAAGTTGCTTAAAAATGACACCCGTAGCAGCATATGGCCCTCTCTTTGGGGAAGGCTTGGGAATCACACAAACAAACCGGCGACGCTCAAAAGATTCTACAAGATCAACTCCTGCCGGTATGTTACCGAGCCTAACGAATACAGCCAAGCCGTTCAGCAGTTATGGGACGGCAGGAACCTGCGGATAGCCACCAATATTGCCGAGCAGGTAAAGGATCATTCTTATCGGAAGAGTATCTTGATTATTGGAGCCGGTCATGTCATTAGCGTCAAGGAGATGCTACAGCAGGTTTATCCGGAATTACATGTAGTCTTGATGTACGATGCAGAATGATGGCTGAAGGCTTGACCGCTTTCCATATCGGCCCGAAGGCAATATCG
>CALZOR010000071.1 GCA_945827785.1 uncultured Bacteroidales bacterium
TTTTCATGTGTGTTGTTTGCGTTTTTTATGCAGTTTTGTTCGCAAATCTACGAAAATAACGGAAATGCTCTACTATATCTTAGTTTTTCAATTTCGTATACCTATAATTCCTGATTTTCCACTTTCGGGTTGGCAGGACGGCCTCGTTTCCGGGAAGGGTAGTCCAACAAAAAAAAGAGTGACCAAAATTTCTTTCAGCCACTCCTATAATATTACATTAAGTTTCGCATTTAGCGAAACTTGAATTATCTGATTATCGGATTAGAAACGGTAGCGAACGCCAAGAGTTACGCCAGCAAGACCACCAGGATAAAATCCTACATAATTCTGGCCACCACATACTCCGATGACAGGACGCCAGTCAACTGAAAGCTGAAGAGGGAACCAGAAGTCATAAGATACTCCGACATGTCCGGCCGCACCTGCGTAGAAACCAGGAGAAAAAAGGAATCCGGCAGCAGCACCGACACCCATTTCCCAATCCCATGAACCTTTTTCATTCCAAGGAATCTGAGTTCCGAAAGGATTGATCCAGTCATAAGTTGCTTCTGCACCGATACCAGCAAAACCAGGCAAAGAGACATTCAAATCAATCATGTTTGCAGTTCCGATAGAGTGCTGATAAGAGAGATCAATTCCCCAACCGAGGTTAACACCAATTGCTCTTGGCTGAGCTGCTGCAGTCACTGCAAATGCAAGTGAAAGGATAATTGTTAAAAGTACTGATTTTTTCATAATGTATAGGAATTAATACGGTCGCAAATGTAAGTAATATTCCAAAATTGACCAAATATTTACTCATAAAAATCACGGACTACATCCTCTCAGGAAGGATGATTCCGAGGATTGACATGGCCTTGGAGAGGACCTTTGCGATATTCTCGACAAGGACAAGACGGCATGCAAGCACAGCTTTGTTCTCCTCGCGGAGGATAGGCGTGTCGTGGTAGTACTGGTTGAATTCCTTGGCCAGTTCGTATGCATAATTTGCAATCAGTGCCGGTGAGAAAGCAGCACCAGCCTCTGCAACCTTTGATGGGAATGTGTTGAGTATCTTGATGATACGTATTTCCTTCGGAGAAAGTTCCGCCTCGCTGCTCAAATCTGATGCAGAGTGGGCTATGCCCTGTTCGTCGGCCTTGCGGAGAATCGACTTGATCCTCGCATGGGTGTACTGGATGAATGGACCTGTGTTTCCGTTGAAATCAATCGACTCCTTAGGGTCGAAAAGCATGGTCTTCTTCGGGTCCACCTTGAGAATGAAATACTTGAGGGCTCCGAGACTGATCATACGGAAAAGCTCATCCTGCTCACTTGCGCTGAGATTGTCAATCTTGCCAAGTTCCATGGATGTTTCCTTTGCCGTCTCATACATCGCTGCGAGCAGGTCATCAGCATCCACGACCGTACCTTCACGTGACTTCATCTTGCCTTCCGGAAGTTCAACCATTCCATAAGAAAGATGGTAGATGCTGTCCGCCCAGTCGAAGCCAAGCTTGCCGAGAATGAGCTTGAGTACCTGGAAATGGTAATTCTGCTCATTACCAACTACATAAATATGCTCGTCAAGGTTATATTCATTGAAACGCTGCTCTGCGGTTCCAAGGTCCTGTGTCATATAGACAGAGGTTCCGTCGCCACGCAGGAGAAGCTTGCGGTCAAGTCCGTCAGATGTAAGGTCACACCATACCGAGCCGTCCTCCTGGCGCTCGAAAATGCCTGCTTCGAGGCCTTTCTGAACGAGAGCCTTGCCTGAAAGATAGGTCTGGGACTCGTAGTATGTCCTGTCGAAATTGATGCCGAGGTCCTTGTAAGTTTTGTCGAAACCATCATAGACCCAGCCGTTCATGGTCTTCCAGAGCTCAACGACCTCCGGATCGCCCTGTTCCCATTTGAACAGCATTTCCTGGGCAGCCTTAAGGGAAGGGGCATTCTTCTCCGCCTCCTCCTTTGACATTCCTCCTGCTATGAGCTCGTCAACTTCCTTCTTGTAGAGGTTGTTGAAGGCCACGTAATAGTCTCCCACAAGGTGGTCTCCTTTCTTGCCTGATGACTGAGGAGTCTCCCCGTTTCCGAGAACCTTCCATGCATACATGGATTTGCAGATATGTATTCCCCTGTCATTCACAAGGTTGACTTTCATAACCTTGTTACCGTTCACCTGAAGGAGCTTTGCAACTGACCATCCGAGAAGATTGTTGCGGATGTGTCCAAGATGCAGAGGCTTGTTGGTGTTAGGAGACGAATACTCGACCATGATGGTCTTTCCGGTCGGAGGCAGCTGTCCGAAATCCTCTGCCCCGGCAATCTCAGCGAAGAGGCCATGCCACCAGGCAGCGGAGAACGAGATATTGAGGAAGCCCTTCACGGTGTTGTATGAAGCGATTTCCGGACAGTTTGTCCTGAGCCACTCCCCTATTGCATTTCCGGTTGCTTCCGGTGCTGCCTTCGAGACTTTCAGAAGCGGGAACACGACGAGGGTGTAGTCGCCTTCGAATTCTTTTCTTGTGACCTGGACCTGAAGAGTCGCAGGGTCAATTTGAACGCCGTAAAGCGCCTGAATTGCTTCAGACGCTTTCGCTATGATGAATGTTTCGGGTGTCATTATCCTAAATAGCTTTTCAAAAGTTTGCTCCTTGAGTTGTTTTTGAGTTTGCGGATTGCTTTCTCCTTAATCTGGCGCACACGCTCACGGGTAAGCCCGAAGCGCTCTCCGATTTCCTCCAAGGTCATCTCCTGGCAGCCGATGCCGAAGAAAGACTTGATAATCTCCCTTTCACGTGTTGCAAGGGTTGAAAGCGCCCTTTCGATTTCCTTGTTCAGAGACTCGTTCACAAGTCCGCGGTCAGCGCTCGGAGAGTCATTGTTCACAAGCACATCAAGGAGGCTGTTGTCCTCACCCTCAACGAAAGGCGCATCCACGGAAACATGGCGGCCTGAAACCCTGAGAGTATCGGCTATCTTATCCTTAGGAACATCAATCATGTCCGAAAGCTCCTCGCTTGAAGGCATGCGCTCATTCTCCTGCTCGAATTTCTGGAGAGCCTTGTTGATCTTGTTCAGCGAACCAACCTGGTTCAAAGGAAGGCGTACAATCCTGGACTGCTCTGCGAGAGCCTGGAGGATGGACTGTCTGATCCACCAAACAGCATAGGAGATGAATTTGAATCCTCTCGTTTCATCGAATTTTTCAGCTGCTTTGATAAGTCCGAGATTGCCTTCATTGATAAGGTCCGGAAGGCTGAGTCCCTGATTCTGATACTGTTTCGCAACAGAAACCACGAATCGAAGGTTTGCTCTGGTAAGTTTTTCAAGAGCGGCCTGGTCCCCTTTGCGGATTCTCTGGGCCAGCTCCACTTCCTCTTCAACTGTGATAAGTTCCTCGCGGCCTATTTCCTGAAGGTACTTGTCAAGCGAGGCACTCTCACGGTTGGTGATGGATTTAGTAATCTTAAGTTGTCTCATTATATTAATTATTCTGTTGATTATCAACTAAGGAATTTTCAAATTCCTCACAGAACTGAAACAACTAAATACCGAAAGCAAAATATCCGGTACGGCCGGATGCCGTCACACCTTCAACGAAAACAGCTCTTTTCGAGTTCTTTGCTATTTCAATAACATCCTCAGGCGATTTCACAGCCTTGTCATTGACATAGAGGATGATGAAACCATCCGATGCACCGGCTTCCTTCATTTTTCCGGGGCCGACTTCGACGATTTCCACTCCTTGTTTCAGTCCGTATTTCCTGAGGACTTCCTTAGGAGCCGTCCTTATTGCCGAGCCGTAGAAAGCCACAGACCCGTCATCCATCGTGGTGCCGTTTTCGCGCTCAGTTCCCTGGAAAGTTACTTCAAGCACTTTCTCTTTACCATCTCTTACAATTGTAAGCTGAGCTTTGTCTCCCGGGGAGAAACGGCTGACGATTTCCTGAACTGATGCTGCATCGGTAATCTTTGCCGAATCGATTGCAACAAGAACATCTCCTTTCTTGACACCAGCCTTGTCGGCAGCGCCTTTTTCAGAAACCTCGACTATATATACGCCATTTACTGAAGAAAGTTTCATTTCTTTTGCAATTTTATCATCAACTGTCTGCATGGTGATTCCGAGAAGAGCTCTCTTGACACTTCCGAAGTCCATGAGATCATAGACAATCTTCTTGACTATGTTTGACGGAACTGCGAATGAATATCCGGCATAAGATCCTGTCTGTGAAATGATTGCAGTATTGATTCCGACCAAATTTCCAGCCTTGTCCACGAGTGCGCCGCCACTGTTTCCCGGGTTTACGGCAGCATCGGTCTGGATGAATGACTCAATCTTGAATTCACCCGAGTAATTAGGCATTGAACGGCCTTTTGCACTTACGATGCCGGCAGTAATGGTGGAACGGAGGTCATAAGGGCTTCCGATTGCTATCACCCACTCACCGAGTCTGAGCTTGCTTGAATCACCGAAAGGAATAATCGGAAGACCTGACGCATCGATTTTAAGAAGGGCGACATCTGTTGCCGGGTCGGTGCCGACAAGGGTTGCCTCGTAGGTCTGATTGTTATTCAGGGTCACTTCAATCTTATTTGCACCGTCGATGACATGGTTGTTTGTGACGATGTAGCCGTCTTCACGGATGATGACTCCGGAGCCGCTGCCTACCCTCTCCCTCTGCTGGCCTCCCTCAGGATATCCGAAGAAGAAATCGAAGATTGAATTTGGAGTCTGACGGGATGTCTGCATGGATGTCACTTTGACATAAACGACAGCATCAACTGCCGATTCGGCAGCATAAGTAAAATCGGGCCAGTTGTCCTGTGCCAGATTGACAGTTCTATAACTTGCGCCATCAGGTGATATCTGAACGGTCTGTGACTGGTTGTTGTCCGTGGATTTCACCACTGCAAAAGCTGTAAGGCCTCCGACGAAAGCGGAAAGCAATACTGTTAAGATACCTTTCTTCATATTATTTATATTAATTTATTCATTTATGTCTCCTGTTTCTCATGTCAGTAAAGATGACAGAGAATTCCACTGACGAAAGCCGGGCGTGGCTTGTCCAAAAAATATGCCACAGGCATCTGCCATATATCAGGTCAGCTACTCGTGGAACGAGAGGTTTCACGGAGGATTATCGTCATGAAAATTCCTAAATTAGATTGGCATATTTGGTATTTTTATTATCTTTGTATGTTTGATATGGCAGATATTTCGTCAAATGCGGAACATTGTCATGTCAGGGCATATATCTCCGGTTTTGTCATATCGAACAAAGCGAGATATCCCTACCAGATGGAAATTAAAATAAAAACGATATGAAACTAATAATTTCAAGTTCAGAACTCCTGAAAGGAGTGATGGCCGTTTCAAAGGCCATTCCTGCGAAGTCACCGCTCCCTATTCTTGAGAATTTTCTTTTTGACCTCAAGGGCAATGTACTTGAGCTTACAGCATCGGACACGGAGTTGACTCTCCGTACCAGGATAGAGGTGGAAAGCACGTCAGAGGAAGGCCGCATTGCCGTTCCGGCAAAGCACATCATGGATCTGCTCAAAGAACTCCCGGACCAGCCACTGAGCATAGACACGACCGGCGACAGCTCGTTCGAGTGCAAATGGGCAAGCGGTTCATCGACGCTTCCATATTTCCCGGCAGAAGACTACCCTGCAATCGTCGGAACTGACGAGACAGCCGTTTTGATTAACTTCCCGGCACAGAGCCTGGTGGAAGGAATTTCAAGCACAGTCTATGCAACTGCCGACGACGAGATTCGTCCTGCGATGAACGGTATCCTCTTCGACTTCGGAACAGATTCCACGACTCTTGTGGCATCTGACTCGCACAAGCTCATCTGCTACACCACTCCAGATGTAAAATCCGCAGAGGTGGCTTCATTCATCCTCCACAAGAAACCGGCAGGCATTCTTAAGTCCATCATTGGAAAGGATGAGGAAAACGTTTCCATTGCCTTTGATGCAAAGAATGCTTCGTTCAAATTCGGACTGACAGAGGTAATCTGCCGTCTTGTTGTGGGTAAATACCCGAAATATCGTGACGTAATTCCTCAGAACAACTCGAATGTCCTGAAAATTGACAGACAGCAGCTTCTGAACACCGTAAAGAGGGTTTCAGTCTGTGCCAACAAGGCGTCAAACCACATTAAATTCGACCTTACAAGCGGCCAGCTCGAGATCTCTGCACAGGACCTTGGATTCTCGATTGCAGCATATGAAAAGATTTCCTGCCAGTATGACGGCGACAATCTCACAATAGGGTTCAAGTCGCCTTTCATCATAGAGATTCTCTCGAACATGAGCTGCGGCGAAGTCGTGATGAAATTCCTTGACAGCAAGAGGGCTGCTCTTGTGATTCCTGCTGAGAATGAGGAAGAAAGCGGAAAGATTTGTGGAATCATAATGCCTATAATGATCTCGTAATGGAACTGAATCTCGAAAGACCTTTATTGTTTTTTGACATAGAAAGTACAGGGCTCAATATTGCGTCAGACGCAATCATTGAGCTTTCTTTCGTGAAAATATTGCCTGGCAGCGAACAGAGGATAAAAACCTGGAGGGTAAAGCCATGGGACTATGCCAATGGCTGCCAGAAAGCAATCAATCCTGCAGCCCAGGCCGTACACGGCATCTCCGATGCAGACCTTGCGGACTGCCCGACCTTTGCGCAAATTGCTCCGGAAGTTGTTGCATGGCTTCAAGGCAGCGACCTGGCCGGCTTCAATTCAGCCAAATTCGACCTTCCGATGCTGGCCGAGGAGATTGAGAGGGTACGCCGCTTCACGAATGCGGATTTCGACATCAACCTGCACCAGATGAAGATGGTGGATGTGCAGAACATATACCATGCTATGGAACCGCGCAACCTCAAGGCTGCATACAGGTTCTACTGCGGACTTGACCTGGAGAATGCCCATGCAGCAGAAGCTGATACGCTTGCAACCTATGAGGTCTTGAAAGGACAGCTTGACCGTTATCCGGAAACGCTGCGAAATGACGTTGAATTCCTTGCCAACTTCTCTGAAAGGCAGAAGACGGTGGACTATGCCGGAAGGCTTGTACTGAACGACAAGAAGGAGCCATGCATCAGTTTCGGAAAGCATAAGGGAAAGACTGCCCGCGAAGTTTATTTCACTGAGCCATCGTATTTTGCATGGATTGACGGAGGCGATTTCACGCTTGACACCAAGCGTCAGTTTGCACTCCTGAAAGAAGAGTTCGAGGCAGAGAAGAAGGCGGCAAAGCAAGAAAAAAAGGCCTTGTCCAACAAACCACTTACAGAAACCGAACTCAGCGATGCATTCAAACAGCTAAGCGGCAAATTCGGCGGACAGGGAACTCTTTTTTAATCGGCCTCATTTCCCAGTCAGAATAAGATAATGAATATTATTGTAAAAACTTTCGGGGGCGGAGTGTGCTGCCGTCCTGATACTTCATGGGAGAAAGAAAACCGGGACTTCTACTGCCCGGAGTGCGCCGGTGCCATCCATTGGGCACCGGTAGTTTTCGCGCGCATATCAAAGGCAGGAAAATGTGTAGGGGAAAAGTTCGCATCAAGATATTATGATGCCATGGGCTTCGGAATGCTGATGTACATTGGTGACCTCCTTCCGGACATAGCATCAGCCTCATGCGCGGACCACACTACGATTCTCCCCTTTCCTCTTTACAATACTGTCGTATTTGACAACCCTGACAACATCTTTTCCCTCAAAGCTGACGGGGCTTTGCTCTACAGTTGCAGCACCCTGGGATGCCGTAAAACACTTGAAGAGGCTATATGCAAGTCTTCCGTGCTTACATCATTGCGCACAGGCGACATCGTTGCTGTAGAGCTCTCAGAGCCATGCCTTCTTTCATCCCGCAGCGATAAAGAAAAAGTCGTTGCCGCTACATTCTGCGACAACGACCTGTTCGATTTCAAGATTATCTGGTAACAAATCCTTTGGCCGTGAGGAAATCCCAGATGCGGTCAAGGTGAGTATATGAGCCTGTTCCAGGACTGCTGGTGCGCTGGAAGCAGTGTTTGCGAAGGGCAAGGGTATGCAGTTCGCTCTGGATGCCCATCGCACGCATCTTCTCCCAACATTTTACGGAATTCATTGATGCCCAGCCATCTGCATCGCCATGGATGAAGAGCATCGGGGCTGTTGCAAGGTCGAAGGAGAACTCCGGTACAAGAATGTTTGAATCCTCGTTTCCTCCCTGGATATTGTGCTGGTCTTCGCCATCGGTCAGGGCATAGGCTGGGTATATCCCTATTCCCCACTGCACATTGCAAGGGACTTTCTTGTCTATTTCGTCAATAGGAAGATATGCTTTGTGGAGAGATGAGGTTACGCCCATCAGGGTAAGGTGCTGAGCTTTCATTTGTCATCGCTGCAATCTGATGTTCCTGTGCATCAGGCATTTTTCCTTTTGGCCATA